>NZ_QSOX01000016.1:374-852 GCF_003466325.1 Bacteroides sp. 4_1_36 | reverse complement strand
CACAACTGGTTGGCTGAAGTCAAGGTCAGTCCTTTGATTAGGTTCTTCCACTTGTGGTAGCGATGGTTGGAGTTCGTCGTATGCCGGGTCTTGCGGGCAGGAAGCATCAAGCGGTGTTGCCGGAGCAATGCATAAAAGCTGTCCCGCCCAGGCATGAACCCGGCTCCAAAAAGCACGGTGAGCATAATCCACAGTTTGTAACAGCCTATACCCGGATCTTCGATACGGATATCACGGACAGCATCCAGCATGAGACGTTCCCTATGTATCTGACTCTCAATGTCAGCCTTTGACTGGTAGTAGGCTTGACGACAATGGCCAAACAGACGGCAGGCCAACGCAACTTTCAGGTTGCGCTGACTGACCAGTTCCGTTACGATTTGGCCCCAGATTTTTTTCTGATAGGGATGTTGAAGAGTTCTTCAGCACGCGTAATCATCAACTCACGGGCTTCTGTTTCCAGCTTGGAGAAAGACAG
>NZ_QSOX01000016.1:0-364 GCF_003466325.1 Bacteroides sp. 4_1_36 | reverse complement strand
TCATCAACTCACGGGCTTCTGTTTCCAGCTTGGAGAAAGACAGGGCTTTCTCCAGCTCTTTAATGCGCTTTTTTAATTGGGCATTTTCATCTTTGTAGGCTTCCTTGCTGCGATTGGACATATCTGGTGATTCTTGTTCAGAAGGCAAAGATAGCTCTTCTGCTAAATTTGAATACTTTTTAATCCAACTATTTAGCAAGGCAGGGCAACAAATGCCATGTGCCCGGCAAAAGGCATGCTTACTCATACCTGATTGGTAGTAAGAGTGAAGAAAAAACAGTTTTTCATCTTCACGATAAAGCTTTCGTTTTGAAGTCATAATAGTAACACATTTATTAGTTTGTAAATGTGTCTACCTATATCA
>NZ_QSOX01000015.1:108862-109346 GCF_003466325.1 Bacteroides sp. 4_1_36 | reverse complement strand
TTTTTCTCTTTCCTCGTCGTCTCTCTTGTCGAAAGGGAGGCAAAAAGAAAAAGGAAGAAGGACCAGGCACCGTTTCTTTAAAAAGAATGTCAACTCGCGCTGCTTTCGTTTTCAAAAGCGGGTGCAAAGGTAAGGACTTTAAAGCATAACTTCCAAATGTTTCGGAAGTTTTTTTTTCATTTTTCTTTTCCAAGGCCGAAGTTCCGAAAGAAACCTATGGCAAAGAAGAGAAAAATGGAAGCTTACCGCTCCGTTTTACTGTCAGAATGTCAAAACATCGCCGCCTTCGTTCCCGAAAGCGGATGCAAAAGTAGGGCTTTTACGGACATCTGCAAAATATATACAAGCTTTTTTTGAGGGTTTACGTGAACTTTTTCATAACTAGCTGATTGATAGATATGTTTTAAAGCATATTTTTTAAAGGGAAAGAAAGGCAGGAAGGAAGGGGACACATTATATATATACGCGCGCGCATCGGAATATA
>NZ_QSOX01000015.1:0-108852 GCF_003466325.1 Bacteroides sp. 4_1_36 | reverse complement strand
AAAGGGAAAGAAAGGCAGGAAGGAAGGGGACACATTATATATATACGCGCGCGCATCGGAATATAATAAGTTCACCCCTTGACATAGACCACAGAACGGCCGGCACCACGCTTGAGGAGCCCAAAGAGAACTGACAATAAACCTGCGAAAGGCTACATCCGGAAAGCCCGGATACTAAACGAGAACTACTGAACAACTTTTCTCACTACAGACATGTTTCTTTCTTACCACACCCGTGTTTCTTTCTTTCCACAGCTGTGGTAAGAAAAGAACATTGCTGTGGAAAGATTAGTTTTTAGAGAAAAACAAGGTAGTACATCGCAGTTTTTTTCCTAACTCTTAGGTGTCATCTACGCATCATACAGCGACAATCAGTAGAAGCCTTTATCAAATCCACTTCTGTGCCCTACCCAAAGAACGCACAACGGCAGCAAACTCTTCCCGAGGAATGATAGCCTTATTACGTGTTTTCAAACGATTATTATAAACGGTCTGAGGTGAATAATGCAAGAATTCGGCAATCTTCACACTATCAGTGATACCTAAACGCACCAAAGCATAAATGCGCAATTCCGTATTCAGTAACTCACCATCTTTTAGCACAATCTGCTCGTCAGGATGGAGCAAGGCATTGAAGTCACTTACAAAATCCGGATAAATGTGCAAGAAGATAGCATCAAAGTTATGATAGAACTCTTTCAACTCATTCTGTGCCATAGAATGAGTATCGGTTAATGCTTTCACATCCTCCAACTGGTTTGCCTTAAGCTTACGATTGATATTTTTCCGATACTCATCCAGCTTACTGATATAATTGGAACAAATGGAAAAGACATAACCTATGTATTCCTCCTTCACATAGTTGGATTCACGAAGCTGATTATTGGTATCCCTCAACTGTTCATTCAAAGAAGTAAGCTGTACATTCGTTTCTGCCACTTGTCCGTGCATTTTCGAAAGCTCTTCCACATGCTTATTCAAGCGGTTGTTTGCCTCATTCAGCTGTTGGCGCGACTGCTTCAACCGCTTCATCTGCTTGTATATATATAGGAAGGCAAACAAGGATATCAAGGACAAGACACTGACCAGTACCAAGTACATGCGCAACCGCGCTTCTTGCTTCTGATTACGTTCCTGATAGATCTGATGAATGGTGTCCTGCACCGCAGAGATGCCCACTACCCTCACCCGGTTCCGATATGCCAAGGCATTCTGTAAGCAGTAACTCATGTAGACATAGGCATGGTCAATATCACCCAAACTAAAAAGTACCCCCGCCAGCTCTTCCAACGAAGCAATATCTTTATTGGAGATACGTACATCGGCCATAGCAGAATATATCAGGTAAGTCAGATAATTTTCCTGCTCATCGGACTCGCGATAAAAACAGGCCAGCACGTAAGCATTCATGGCATCGCGCCGAGTGTCGAATGCAGAATTAAGAATTCCCTTCTGCAAACGTTCCTTAAAAACATACATACTGTCCGTACCTTGTACTACCTGCCCTTTATACCACAAGAACAAGGGGTCTTCAGGGGTAAGAACCATATTCAAAGAGTCCTTGTAAACACGCTCCAACTGTGCATAATGTTCATGCAAAGTACCCATTTCACTACCGGTATACTGATTGAAATGCGAATACAGGTACAGCATTTGCCCGTAATAGTCCACTAACAATTCTTTGGGGAGCGAACCGCCTGAAACTCCGCGCAATTCATCCTGAGCTTCTTTCAACAAACCGGTGGCAGCCAACAGAAAAGACTTTTTTATCTTCCACTCCATCTGCCGGTATTTATCATTCTGCTTATAAACTATATCCAAATTGTCTACCACATAATTCATTGCAGAATCGGCGTTATAGACGCAATACTCATCATAAAGATTTTTATTCAGCCAATATCTCTCTTCCAAAGTACGCACATCCTTTTGCAGCTTGTGCAACTGGGCAATCTTCGCCTCTTTAAGCATAGCAAACGTGTTTTTTTGCGCAATCAGAGAGTCAAGGCGCACCAGCAGTTCTTTTATCTTTTCACTGTAAGGTGCCGCATTCAGAAAGGTACACCCCATCAGTAAAAATAGTAAAGCTATGATTTTTCTTTTCATTTCTATTATTTATATAAAGCTGAGAGCACAAAGATAAATTAATCTATCTAAACATAAGCTACTTCTACCCTAAAAAGTACATGAAAGTTAAGAGGTATTTCGACCATTTACAGCGATAAAACAGCATATACAGACCTCCTTCCATAGTAGCTGACCTTTACTTTATACAGCAATCAGCAAGAATATAACTCGCTATATATATGACATTTACATTTTACTCCGACTTACTTCTACACATTACCCGCCTATCGGACGAATAAGGTTGTCCACTATCTTTGCAACAGAGAAAGAAAAGTGTACTATGGAAAACATCCAATCTCTATTAGAACATACTTTTCTAAAATAAATTAAATCTTTTAATTAAAGTACTATGAGAATGATTACAAGAAATCTTCTTACGCGGAGTTACAAGCTCCTTCTGACATTACTCGTACTGCTAATGTCAACAAATGCATTTGCCCAACGATTGACAGCTACGGGTAAAGTAGTAGATGCCGCAGGCCTGGAGGTCATTGGTGCATCTGTATTGGAAAAGGGAACAACCAACGGTGTTGTTACCAATCTGGATGGGGAGTTTTCCCTGAGTGTAGGACAGAATGCCACACTGGTAATATCCTTCATCGGCTACAAAACGATAGAGGTAAAAGCAGCCACCAACATGAATATCACATTGCAGGAAGACAACGAACTGCTGGACGAAGTGGTAGTTATCGGTTATGGAAGTGTGAAGCGTAAAGACGTAACCACTGCCGTATCTACGGTTTCTACAAAGGATTTGGACCAACGCCCCATTGTATCGGCAGCCCAAGCCCTACAAGGTAAAGCAGCCGGTGTGTCGGTTATGCAACCCAGCGGCGAACCGGGCGGAGGTATGAGTATCCGCGTACGTGGTACTACCTCGTTCAACGGTAGCAACGACCCGCTCTACGTAGTGGATGGTGTACCCGTGGATAACATTAACTTTCTCTCTCCCAACGACATTGAAAACCTCTCTATTCTGAAGGATGCCTCATCAGCAGCCATCTACGGTTCGCGCGCAGCCAACGGTGTGGTATTGATTACTACCAAGAGCGGCTCGGCAGGCAACGCCAAAGTAGCATTGAACGTACAATATGGCATGACAAAAGTAGGCAAGAGCATGGAAGCACTGAATACAGAACAGTACCGCGAATTGCAAGAAGAAATCGGGGCTGTAAATCCAACTGCTCTTGAAGGGCTGACCGACCAGACAGACTGGTTTGACGAGGTTTACAAGACCGGACAAACCCAGAATTACCAAGTGTCCGTATCAAACGGAAATGAAAAGATGAAATACTTCCTCTCTGCCGGTTATCTGGATGAAAAAGGTATTTTGGAAGGAACATACTTCAAGCGGTATAGCTTCCGCGCCAATATCGACAACCAAATACGCAGCTGGCTGAATGTAAGTGCCAATATCTCCTACTCCGACAACATCGGAAACACCGGCATCATCTCCGGTACGGGTGCCAACCGTGGTGGTGTAGTCCTCTCGGTCATCAACACTCCGACCTATGCTCCTATTTGGGATCCTGAAAAACCGAATCAATACAATAAGAACTTCTATGGAGTGAACATCATGAACCCGATGGAAAACCTGGCCCGCCAGAAAAACAACAAGAACAAGGAAAACCGCCTCATCGCATCCGGAGCCGCTACCATCAGCTTCCTGCCCAACCTAAAGTTGAAATCATCTGTAGCCCTGGACCGCCGTAACGGTGTAAGCACCACATTCCTCGATCCAATATCGACCACCGACGGACGCAACAGCTTCGGTACAGCCTCTGACAACCGGAATATGAATACCGTGTTGGTTTTCGATAATATATTGACTTACAATACCAATATCAAGAAGCACGGCATCGACGTAATGGCAGGTTCTTCCTATACCAAATCGGACTATACCAACAGCTGGATAAACGGCTCACATTTCCGGGACGATAAAATACAAACCCTGAACGCTGCCAATAAAATTTCATGGGACGGTACCGGAACAGGAGCTTCACAGTGGGCCATCTCTTCCTATTTCGCCCGTGTGTCCTACAACTATGACAGCAAGTACATGCTTACCATGAACATGCGTGCCGACGGTTCATCCAAGCTGCATCCCGACCATCGCTGGGGTATTTTCCCCTCCTTCTCGGCTGCATGGCGCATTTCGTCGGAAAAGTTCATGAAAGACATCGCTTGGATTGATGACTTGAAGCTCCGCGGTGGCTGGGGCCAGACCGGTAACCAAAGCGGTATAGGCGATTACTCGTATCTGCAACGTTACAACATCAACCGCATACCCTGGTTTGAAGAAGGTAACGACCATGCAGTTCCCGGTATCAGCCAGGCCAACCTGAGAACAAGTGACCTGAAATGGGAAACTACCAACCAGACGAACATCGGTCTTGACCTGACTGTACTGAACAACAGACTGACCTTCAGCATGGACTACTATTACAAGAAAACTACAGACATGTTGATGAATGTAAGTCTGCCTGCTGGTGCGGCAGCAACCACCAGCATCACCCGTAACGAAGGCGAGATGACCAACAAGGGATTCGAGTTCGCCATCAACTCCCATAACCTGACCGGCGAGTTTTCTTGGGATACAGACTTCAACATTTCTTTCAATAAGAACAAGCTGACCAAGCTGTCATTGCAGAAAATCTATACAGCAGCAAGCAGCGCCGAGGTGGTGAAAGAAAATATCGTACGCAATGAGCCCGGACGTCCTTTGGGTGGTTTCTACGGCTACATCAGCGACGGTGTAGACCCCGAAACCGGTAACCTGATTTATCGCGACCTTAACGAAGACGGCAAGATTTCCACTTCCGACCGTACCTATATCGGCGACCCGAATCCCGACTTCATCTACGGATTGACAAACACCTTTACATGGAAAGACCTCAGCCTGAGCATCTTCATCCAGGGAAGCTACGGAAACGACATCTTCAATGTGTCCCGTATGGAAACCGAAGGCATGTACGACGGCAAAAACCAGTCAACGGAAGTATTGAAACGCTGGAGAATTCCCGGACAGATTACGAATGTCCCGAAAGCCAACTTCAACATCAAGAACTCCACTTACTTTGTAGAAGACGGCAGCTACCTGCGTGTCAAAGACATTTCACTCTCTTACAACATCCGTTGCCGCCAGTTCAAGAAATGGGGTATCAGCCGCGTACAGCCCTATTTTACCGCCAGCAATTTGCTGACCTGGACCAGCTATTCAGGTATGGATCCTGAAGTGAACCAATATGGCAACAGCGGTTCTGTACAGGGCATCGACTATGGAACTTACCCGCAGAGCAAATCATTCGTTTTCGGTATCAATGTTGAATTCTAAAAAAGGAAGAAATAACTTATGAAACTAAACCATATATATATATATAAAAGTATAGCTTGCGGTGTATTGTTGGCAATGACCGCAACCTCATGTGACTTGGACTATAATCCGGTAGACACCTACTCGGATGTAACGGAAGGAGTGAACAAAACTGATGAAAAGCCTATTTTCAACAGTGTGCAAGACGTGGAAACTTCAATGGTAACCCTTCACAAAAAATTTCGTGACCAGCAGGAGCACTGGTATGTCGACAAACTGCTTATCGGTGACGCTCATTCCGATAATGCCTACGCCGGAACAACGGGGGCCGAAGTGGTGCCTTACGAAACCAACTCCATTGAAGGCTCTAATTCTGTACTAAAACGTGACTGGGACCGTTTCTTAGGCGACATTGCCGTTGCCAACCGCATCATCGTGGGCTGTGACCAGCTCAAGGCACTCAGTGAAAGTGAACGCGGCAAGTATCAGTCACAAGCCAAGATATTCCGTGCCATGGTCATGTTCGATATGGTACGCTTATGGGGTAACTTCCCGGTCATCACTACCGTGGGCGGTGACATTACCGAAGACAACGTAGAAGAAATGTACCCGACCTATTTTCCTCCACAGAATACGGCTGAAGAGGCTTACGCCCAAATAGAGAAAGACCTGACTGAAGCAGTGGAAAACCCCAACACACCGACAAACGACACATCAGACAAGAGCATACTTACCAAATCGGTGGCACGTGCCATGCTTGCCAAGGTCTATGCAGAAAAACCTCTGCGCGATTATGCAAAGGTTATCAAATATGCCGATGAACTTGCTGCCGACGGCTTCGACCTCGTGGAAGACTTCAGCGACCTTTGGGCGTATGATACGGAAAAAAAAGACTGCCGGGTACGCAATACCAAGGAGGCAATTCTCGAAGCCCACTTTCCTCCCGGCTCCGGCAACTGGTGTACTTGGATGTTCGGCCGTAACTTGAGCAACTGGGATGAAAGTTTCACCTGGGCCAAATGGATTACCCCTTCCCGTGACCTTATCCGCCTCTATGAAGAGCAAGGAGACACGAAACGTTACAATGAATCTGTTGTATGGTATGACTGCGGATGGAGCAACTATTATCCGGCAGACCATTATGCCTTCATGTACAAATGCCGCTCTGCGTTCAACAGCATTATCTATCTGCGATATGCCGATATCCTGCTCCTCAAAGCCGAAGCAAAAATTATGGGAGAGGCTCCCGACCTGAACGGTGCAGCCGACATCATCGACCGCATCCGCAACCGCGCCGGACTGGGCAAACTTCCACAAAGCACCCGCAGCAGTAAAGAAGCATTGCTCCAAGCTTATATGGACGAACGCCGCATGGAGCTTGCCTTTGAAGGACAGCGCTGGTACGACCTTTGCCGCCTCAATAAGGTAGAAGAAGTGATGAACGCCGTTTACGCCAAAGACAGCGGCCGCCATGCACAAGAAAATCTGTTCAATGAGAACTCCTATCTGCTGGCTATTCCCCAAGGAGCCATCGACCAGAACGAAAATCTGATACAGAACCCGGGCTATTAATACTAATGAGTAATATAAAAATCAATTGAATATGAATTTAAGAAATATATTCACTACCGCATTAGGCTGCTTCACCATACTGGCAGCCTGCGGCAATGACAATGACAGTAACATCACCCCTACACCGGAACCCAAGCCAGACCAACCCACGGAAGAGGCAAAGGATGTTACCCTCTATGTAACGAACACCAGTCGTACTTATGATTTGACAAGGTCCGGGCTGGCCTTCGGCACCGGAAGCAACATGTCACCTTCTACCGTGACACTCGACCCTGCCACCCGCTATCAGGAAATGGACGGTTTCGGTGCAGCCATCACCGGCTCTACCGGTTACAACCTGATGCAGATGACACAAGAGAACCGCACGAAGTTTCTGACTGAAACATTCTCGGACAAAGAAGGCTACGGCTTCAGCTATGTACGTATTGCCATCGGTTGTTCCGACTTCTCATTCAGTGAATTCACTTGCTGTGACGAAAAGGGACTTGAGCACTTTGCCCTTCCGATGGAAGACACCAAATATGTGATTCCTATATTGAAGGAAATTCTGGCAATCAATCCTGCCGTCAAAATAATTGCCGCTCCCTGGACATGTCCGAAGTGGATGAAAGTGAAAAGCCTGGAGGAACGTGTACCCTTTGACTCATGGACCAGCGGACACTTGAACCCCGAATATTACAGAACGTATGGCGACTATTTCGTAAAATGGATACAAGCTTTCGAAAAGGAAGGCATCAAAATCCACGCTGTGACTCCGCAGAACGAACCGCTGAACCACGGTAACTCAGCATCCTTGTTCATGGGATGGGAAGAAGCCCGTGACTTCATCAAGACCGGCCTGGGCCCTGCCTTCAAAGAAGCCGGAGTTACTACAAAGATTTATGTTTTCGACCATAACTACAACTACGACAATCTGGCCGACCAAAAAAGTTACCCTACCAAGATTTATGATGATGCGGAAGCCTCACAATACATTGCGGGCGCTGCCTACCATAATTATGGCGGTAACCGTTCTGAGTTGCTGAATATCCACAAACTCTATCCCAACAAGGAACTGCTTTTTACGGAAACCTCCATCGGTACTTGGAACTCCGGTCGCGATTTGGAAGCACGCCTGCTTAACGATATGGAAGAAATAGCATTGGGAACAGCCAACAACTGGTGCCGCGGCACCATTGTGTGGAATCTGATGTTAGACAGTGACCTGGGACCGGTAAGCCCCTCAGATGGTTCTTGCAAGACCTGCTACGGTGCAGTGGATATTGACAATACAAACTATTCTAAAATTGTCCGTAATTCCCATTATTACCTTATCGGGCACATGTCTTCAGTCGTGAAACCGGGAGCTGTACGTATCGGAACGACCGGTTACACAGCCAACGGAATCACCTACTCCGCCTTCGAGAATACGGACGGTACCTATGCATTCGTATTGGCAAACAACAATGCAGATGCCAAGCGAATCACCGTAAGCGACGGCACACACTACTTTTCCTACGAAGTTCCGGCCAAAGCAGTCGTTTCTTACCGTTGGAAAAAATAAAACTAATAATTTAAACAGAAGATTATAATGAAAAGCTTAAAATACTATCTAATGGCATTGGCAGGCATAGCCATGCTGAATGCTTGCAGCGATGACGATCCGGTTCCCGGCAACCCGACAATGGACTTTCAGGCAGAACCTTCTTCAGCCTTGTTCGGAGACAGTCTGCCTTTTACAATCAAGGCATCGGACGCAGATGTACCCCTTTCCACGTTAAAAGCGCGGTTATACTTCAGCGACGAAATGGTGTCAGAGACTATAATCCGTACAAAAGTAAACGGTCAAGACTATACCGGGAAAATATATGTTCCCTATCTGGCAAATATTCCCAACGGAACAGCTACATTGAAGTTCATTCTGCAGAACATCAATTTCACAATTACAGAGAAAAGCTATGACGTGGCGCTGAGTCGTCCGGACTTCCCCTACCTAACTCTGATTTCCGGAGACCAAGAATACCGCATGGAAAAAGTCGCAGCCAATCAGTATAGCGTGACCGGTGAATTTGCACAAAAAGTGAAAGGTTACATCAAAGCTCCTAAAGTAGGCGCCAACGGGAATGAAATCAACTTCGGATGGAGCAACGGTGCCATTACACAAGGTACCTCCAGTGAAATTACCTTCTCCAATCTGTCAGCTGGAGAATATTCCATCTCCTTCAATACGTTGACTTATGCAGCCGCTCCTTTCGTGAAACTACTGCTGAACGGTTCTGAAATGGAGATGGTGGATGATGACCATTACAGCATCGACCTCAATCTGAAGCAAGGGGACAACATCACTGCAGACATTCCCAACTTCGACCAATATTGGATAGACCCCGACTTCTTCGAAAAGAATGAAGACGGTTCGCTGAAGTTCCTGCCCATCGATGGAACTTATCGCGTCATTGCCAACCTGGCCCTGAATTATCTGGAAGTATTGAAAATGAACGGAACAAGCACCGCCACTCTGAACGATGACGGAACCGGCGCCCTTTGGATTATCGGTGACGGTATCGGTAAACCTTCCGTAGCGACCAATGCCGTAGGTTGGACTACAGAAAAAGGTCTCTGCATGTCACAGATTGAAGCGAAGAAGTATCAGGTAACAGTAGTAGCGGGAGAGCAAATCAAATCTGATGACATCAACTTCAAGTTCTTCCACCAGCAAGGTTGGGGAGGTGAATATAAAAACGATGCCTTGTCTACCACCAGTGACTTAGTATTTATAGGTGACGGTACCAACGGACGTGATGCCGGCAACTTGGGCCTCGTAGAAGGCAAAAGCCTGGAAAACGGTGTCGCTTACCGGTTCACAGTTGACGTAACGGCAGGTGTCTCTTCGGCAGTTCTGACAGTAGAAAAGGTAGAAAGATAGACGGATAACGCAGAAGATTAACTAAATGAGAAAGGGGCTGGCTCTATAAAAGAGTTCAGCCCCTCTTGTTTATGCAGAATATATGTTCCGGATTTAGCTTAAACCTTCTTTCGCCTCTTCTTGTGGAATACGTATCGAAGTGTAAAGCTCAAGAATGGCGGCTATCGTCAGAGACACAATCCATTCATTGCCCCTTGTAAAGAGCATGAATGCCCCCGTAAGCACCAGCAAAAGCGCACCGAATATTTGCTGTCGGCGCAGGCGTTTGACAGTGGGACTTTTACATTTGGACGGAGAATTAATTTGGGCCAAAGCAACCATCGTAGCGCCGATAGTATATATATAAGGTGAAAGAGGCCAGCCCGTGATATAAACGGCAGCTCCTGCCAAGAGCATCACGGCCCCTACTGCGAAAAGGGCGGGTATCAGTTGTTTCATTCTTCTATATCTTCTTCAAATACATAAATATCCTCATTGGGCTTTTTCATCAGATACTTCTCACGGGCAATCCGTTCGATGGCACCGGAGTCGACGGCAAGCTCATTGAGCCGTTCGGTATTCTCCTCGTATTCCTTGCGGTACTTTTCTATTTCATCGCGCAGACGGCTTTCTTCCCGGGCGTAACCCAAACGGCGTACAACACTGTTCTCATCCAGGAACCCGATAATTACAGCAAACAACGCAAGCGTAATCAGATATTTATGCTTGCGGACAAAAGACCAAAGAGAAGCAAGTTTATCCATCTCGTTATCTACTATTTAGCAATTTATCATTCATGATGGAGCTTGTCCATCATATGACTTCACGTCACAAAGATAAGAGGAATAACCGAAAGATTTCTTTTTTTTGTGTACATTTGCACAAAAAGCAAAGAATATCCCAAATATGGAAAACTATATCGTATCTGCACGGAAATATCGTCCCTCGACCTTTGAGTCCGTAGTAGGCCAACGTGCACTGACCACTACCTTGAAGAATGCCATTGCCACCGGAAAACTGGCGCATGCCTATCTTTTTTGCGGTCCAAGAGGCGTGGGAAAAACAACTTGTGCCCGTATCTTTGCTAAAACAATCAATTGCATGAGCCCCACAGCAGACGGTGAAGCATGTAACCAGTGTGAATCCTGTACTTCCTTCAATGAGCAGCGCTCCTACAATATCCATGAGCTGGATGCCGCCTCAAACAACTCTGTGGATGACATCCGCCAATTGGTGGAGCAGGTACGCATTCCACCTCAGATAGGCAAATACAAAGTATATATCATTGACGAGGTACATATGCTGTCCGCCTCGGCTTTCAATGCTTTCCTGAAAACACTGGAAGAGCCTCCACGCCATGCCATATTCATCCTTGCCACTACCGAGAAGCACAAGATATTGCCCACCATCCTTTCACGCTGCCAAATATATGATTTCAGCCGGATTGGTGTGGAAGATACCGTAGCACACCTCGCATATGTCGCCTCCAAAGAAGGTATCACTGCTGAACCGGAAGCGTTGAATGTCATTGCCCTCAAAGCAGACGGCGGTATGCGCGACGCACTATCCATCTTCGACCAGGTGGTAAGCTTCACCGGAGGACACATCACCTATAAGAGCGTGATTGAAAACCTCAATGTGCTGGACTATGAATACTACTTCAAACTAACCGGATTCTTTCTTGAGAACAAAATCAGTGACGCGTTGCTATTACTGAATGATGTGCTCAACAAAGGCTTCGACGGCAGCCACTTCATCACCGGACTTTCATCCCACCTGCGCGACTTGCTTGTCAGCAAAGACCCGGCGACACTGCCGTTGCTTGAAGTGGGCGCAAGCATCCGCGAACGTTACCAAGCACAAGCACAGCAATGCCCCCTCCCTTTTCTTTACCGTGCCATGAAGCTCTGCAACGATTGTGACCTGAACTACCGTGCCAGTAAAAACAAACGGCTACTGGTAGAGCTCACTCTGATACAAGTGGCACAACTGACCGCCGAGGAGGACGACGGTGCCAATGGGCGCAGCCCTAAACAAGCTATAAAACCCATATTCACGCAGCCTGCCGCCGCTCAGCAGCCACAGGCCACTGCTGCCATGCCCCAACAAACCGTACAGCCGGCAGTACAGACAAACAGCACTCCCCAACCTGCTGCCACGCAGCATAGTAATGCAACAACTCCACATGCCACACCTGCTGCCGTATTAATGGCGCAAGGGAGAGAAGAGAAAAAAATTCCGGTCATGAAAATGTCCGGATTAGGGGTCTCCATCAAACGCCCCCATATAGAAGAGGAACAAAGAAACCCTTCATCTAACCCTACTGCCGCCCACCAAGCAGCACAACCGGAAGAAGACTACATCTTCAATGAAAGGGATTTGAACTATTACTGGCAGGAGTATGCCGGACGTATGCCCAAGGAGCAAGTAGCCATTGCCAAGCGCATGCAGAACATGCGCATCACTTTAATAAATGACACAACTTTTGAGGCTGTGGTAGACAATGAAATCGTTGCCAAGGAATTTACCGGCATGATACCCACTCTGCAAAATTACCTACGTACCCGGCTAAAGAACCGCAAAGTCACCATGACTGTCCGGATTAGTGCTCCTACTGAAAAGGTACGTGCCTATGGACGCGTTGAAAAATTCCAAATGATGGCACAAAAGAACAGTGCACTATTACAACTAAAAGAAGAGTTTGGTTTGGAACTCTATTAATCCCTTCCAATCGCCTGCATAAAGTTGCTAACAAATTGAGTATAAAGGATAAAAAAAGCATCTATTTAATTTTTTATTTATTCATTTATATTTATTTTTGCCAATAATAAACAAAAGAGGCAAACAAACATTTGAGAACAAAAATGATTATATGGATGCTATTGGGGCAGATACTGTATACTTCTGTCTTATCAGCACATACAATAGCCAATCAAGAAAAGCAGAGTATTCTGCAATCATTGGTCAAAAGACAAGTTCTCTATGATGACTCCATATCCATAGACAGTGTCATTGCGTGGAGCGAGCAACTTCTTCCCACCCAACAATCAAATGAAGATAGAACAACGTATTTTCTATTACAACTTCAATTGGCCAATGCCTATACATTGCGCGGCGATATCAGCTTAGCGACGAACCGGGCACAACTTATGTACGAAGAAGCTAAAGCAACAGACTACCAATTTGGTATGGTAGTGGCCAACCAAGCCATCGGAGACGCCTATAATACAATAGCCAACATGGGGGATAAAGCCCTGGAATCATACCAGGATGCTTTGACTGAACTATCCAACATTTCAGACCAGCATCCATATAGGGCACAGCTTCTTTTAAAAATGTCCAACGTTCTGCAACGGAAAGGACGTCTGGAAGAAGCGGAAAAAATCCTGGAAGAGCTGGAGAAAATATTATATCAGGAGCCTGACTACCCGACAGACTTCTTTTTCTGCATCGAAAAGACGAATTTTGCCATTTCCCATGGACACCTCTCACAAGACTATCTTGATGAAGCAAACATCTGGCTCCACAAAATGGACTCCATTTACCAACTGCACCCAGAGAAGTTCTATCGGTTTCACTTGGATTATACCACTGCCGCCTACTATAGAGCCATGGGAAATTGGGACAAACAATACTGGAAACAAGCTCTGGACATCTACTCCAAATTGCAAGCAGAATACTCCGGTAATAAGCGCTCCACGTATTACCGCTGGACTTCGCTGGAAAAAATCTATCTCTGTAAAATACAAGGCATGGCCATGGAAGCCTGCCGAATCTACCAGGAATTGTATCCTCCTATAGATACACTCGCTTCACAAAGCTATATCCGGCAAATCAATACGATAAAGGCAAAATACCAGGTAGATAAGGCAGAGACGGCCAGCAATAACGAATACAATAAAATCATAACCAGCATATTGGTAGGAACGATGGCATTAGTAACGTTATTTGTTCTACTTGCCATCCTACTCAAAAGGCAACGGGAAAAGGTGAAACTCTCCACCCAAAAACTGGCAACATCACGGATAAATGCCGAAAATGCCATGCGTGCAAAAAGCGTGTTCCTCTCGAACATGAGCCATGAAATCCGTACCCCACTCAATGCATTATCGGGCTTTTCATCCCTATTGACGGAAGAGGGACTGGACGATGAGACACGCCGTCAGTGCAATGAAGTTATCCAACAGAACTCAGAACTATTGCTGAAGCTTATTAACGACGTGATAGATCTATCGAGTCTTGAATTCGGCAAACTGCAATTCTGTATTGCACAACATGATGCCGTAAGCATCTGCAGAAACGTGATAGATACCGTGAACAAAGTGAAACAGACACAAGCTGAACTTACATTCACCACCGAGCTGGAAGAAATGCCCATCGAGACTGACGACTCACGCCTGCAGCAAGTCCTGATTAACCTACTGATAAATGCTACCAAATTTACCCCACAAGGCAGCATTGTCCTAAAGCTGGAAAAAGAAACGGACGACACCGTACTATTCACCGTAACAGATACCGGTTGCGGCATTCCCAAAGACAAGCAAGCCAACATTTTCCAACGTTTTGAAAAGCTGAATGAGAATGCTCAAGGCAGTGGGTTGGGGCTCTCCATATGCCAACTTATCATAGAGCATATCGGCGGACAAATATGGATTGATTCAGAGTATGCCGAAGGCTCACGCTTCTGCTTCACCCACCCCATAAGCCAGACAGGCAGAAAGGAGAATAAGAAATGAAACAGATATTTACATTGCTCATTGCCTTATGCTGGCTGTTACCGTCCGCACACGCAGATGTGCGACGGACAGAAGCCAAGGATAGCCTGCTACGTATATATCTTGCCTCCCCAGCCGATACCACCAGATTGGAAACCCTATATCAGATAGCACTGCTTGACCAACTGTCACCGACATTCATCTATTACGAGAACAAATTACTGGAAGAGGCCATCGCCCAGAAAAATATACCTTACCAGAGTGCGGCCATATATGCGCACATTATTTATTACTACAACCTACTGGACCAAAAACATGCAGAACAATGGCTGAAGAGGCTCGAACAGTTGTCTGAAGAGCACAACTACTACCGTCATTACTTCAGAGGCAAAAAGATGATGATAGAATTCTATGTCATCAGCCAGAAGATTGAATTAGCCCTCAAACAAGCACAAGACATGTACGACAAGGCTCAAAGTCTTGGCAACCATGACGGTATGCGCGAAGCATGCCTATGCCTGATGACTGGATATTTCAATACCTTACGTTACAAAGAAGGAATCACCTACCTAAACAAGGCTTTTGAACTGACAAGTCCGGATTCCTCCCTTGCCACTCAGATTGATTTATTGACAAAAGCGGTACTGGCTTACTCATATCTGCATGACAATGACAACATGTTCCGGTATCTGGAGGAACTCAACAATGCAAAAAACAGATTGCAGGAAGAAGGCACCACCGTACTGACAAACGGCTATACCAATTTGTATCTGCTCATAGATTTACAATACGCCCTTTACTATACCCGCCTTCAACGTCCTGCGGAAGCATGGGAATATTTGCAGAAAGCAGAGCGGCATCTCAGTACATCTTCATTTCTTCCTTATCGGTTGATACGTTTGGCAGCATATGCCGAATATTACCAACTGACAAAAGAATACGACAAAGCTTTGGTTTATTTAGAAGACGCCATTGAACTTGTAACCCCTATTTCACTGGATAATGCCATGATTTATGGACTTCAGAAAGCGGATATACTAGTAAAGATGGGGTTTCCGGACGACGCACTTCCTATCTATAAACAAATAACCAAGGCAAGAGATTCGTTATATACAGTATTCTCCACCTCACAGATAGAACAGATACAAAGCCTATATAATATGGACCAACTGCTTTTCCAGAAAGAACAGCGGCAAGCCACTTTTCACCGTATCTGTCTGGTCACTTCCATTATCATCATTATAGCCTTGTTACTTTTCAACCTACATATGTATAGAAGCAGGAAGCGGCTGCAACAAGATGAGAAGGAAATGCGTAAATTGGCAATTATTGCCGAAGAAGCCAACGAAGTAAAAAGCCGTTTCCTTGCCAATATGAGTTATAATATCCGTATTCCACTGAACAATGTAGTCGGTTTCTCCCAACTGCTTTCCACCGACAACGAACTGGATGAAGAAGAGCGAAAAGAGTATTCCGGTATTATCCAGACCAATTCGGGTGAGCTTATCCAACTGGTAAACGACGTATTGGACCTCTCACGCCTGGAAGCGAATATGATGAAATTTCAATTGCAGGATTGTAATGTAAAAGAATGGTGCAACGAACTAGGTTGTCTAATACAAATGCGTAGTGAAGGCCGTATCCTCCTGGAACTACAAGTAGAGGTGGGAGATGTGCGTATCCATACCGACGTCAACCGCCTTACACAAATAGTGACAAGTATGCTGCTTTATCCGAACGACTGCAAAGAAACGCGCAAAGTCAGCATGTTCTTGGTCAACCATCCGGACAAACACATCATCGCATGCCGGATAGAGAACAGTCCTATAGCCGATTCCAGGTTTGCCTCTCAAAAAGTATCAGTGCAACAGAAAATCAACCAGTTGTTCTTTGAACATTTCAAAGGTACCTATCAAACCGAGAATGTCGAAGAAGGAGAAATCGCAGTGATTACTTTTACCTATCCGACTCTTTCTTAAAAGTTGAAAATCGGCTTAAGCTCCAGCTAAAGCCAATAGTATCAGAGCAATTCGTTTACGAAATTCAAAAACGAACATTTTTCAGTCTCTGCGGTATGCTGTGTCGCTTTCTCGACTCCTTATTTAGACGACATACAAATTATACGTTTTTAATCAAGATTGATAGCAAGTAATAAAGAAAACCACTATTTTTGCCAAACGAATTAGTACTAATAATAATTTAAATCTAAAAGAAAATGGCTTACGTAATTAGTGACGATTGTATTGCTTGCGGAACTTGTATCGACGAGTGTCCGGTTGGCGCTATCTCTGAAGGTGATATCTATCATATCGACCCTGAGACTTGCACAGAGTGTGGTACTTGTGCAGATGTTTGTCCTTCTGAAGCAATTCATCCGGGAGAATAATACAATCCCAGTATCAAAAACAAAAGCGTGGGTAGATAAACTGCCTGCGCTTTTTTATATCCCCCACGTGAGATTCAGTACCTTCACCCCCCTCATTGTTATTTTCTATATACGGATAATACGTTAGTTCACAGACAGAACACTTTGTTCCATAAGTATAAAACAAAGTGTTCATATAGTAGAAAACAAAATGTTCGTATAATATAAAACAAAGTGTTTATACTGTATGGAACAGAGTGTTCGCTATAATGAAACAAAGTGTTCGTCATAACAAAACAAAGTGTTCGTCATAACAAAACGAACAGTCCGCTTTGATGAAACGAACTGTTCGTGACAGCATGACAGATGTCTTGCTAAAATAAGTTTGTAGAAGAAGTTAGAATCACTTCAGATTAGCCAGTGCTTCTTTTATACGACGGATAGCTTCAACTATATTTTCATCGCTGGTTGCATAACTCATACGAATGCATTCGGGAGCTCCGAAAGAAGCACCACCTACGCAAGCCACATGAGCCACTTCCAACAGATACATGGCCAAATCATCTGAATCATTGATTTTACGTTCTCCGGCAGATTTACCGAAGAATGAATCGCATTTAGGGAACAGATAGAAAGCACCTTCCGGTACATTCACCTCGAAACCCGGAACTTCCTTGGCCAACTTTACAATCAAATCACGACGACGCTCGAAAGCCTTGCGCATTTCCTCCACCGGAACTTGTGTACCCGTATAAGCAGCCTCAGCAGCCTTCTGAGATACAGAACAAGGACCGGAAGTATACTGTCCCTGCAATTTATTGCAAGCCTTCACAAGCCATTCCGGACCTGCAATGAAACCGATACGCCAACCAGTCATTGCATATGCTTTGGAAACACCATTCACAATGACCGTACGCTCTTTCATTTCGGGGAATTGTGCTATGCTCTGATGCTTGCCGATATAGTTGATATGTTCGTAAATCTCATCGGCAATCACAACAACCTGCGGATACTTTGCCAATACTGCGGCCAGGCCTGCCAACTCCTCCTTGCTGTACACCGAACCCGTAGGGTTAGAGGGAGAGCAAAGAATCAGCGCCTTTGTCTTCGGGGTGATGGCAGCCTCCAGCTGTGCAGGTGTTATCTTAAAGTCCTGGTCGATACCGGCAGGTACGATAACCGGCGTACCCTCAGCCAACTTTACCATTTCCGGATAACTGACCCAATAGGGAGCAGGTACAATTACTTCGTCACCCGGATTTACCAATACCAGGATTGCATTGCAAACCGACTGCTTGGCACCATTGGCGCAAGAAATTTGTGCGGCGGTATATTCCAGACCGTTTTCCTTCTTCAACTTCTCTACAATTGCATTACGTAAGGCAGGATAACCCGGCACTGGAGAATAGCGAGAAAAGTTATCGTCTATCGCCTTTTTCGCAGCCTCTTTAATGTGGTCGGGAGTATTGAAGTCCGGTTCTCCCACACTCAGGTTAATTACGTCTACGCCTTGAGCCTTCAGCTCTGCGCTCTTTTGAGACATAGCCAGTGTCGCAGAAGGCGACAAACTGTTTAAACGATCTGATAATTGGTTCATTTTGTTACTATTTAATGATTGTTACGCAAATCCGGTTGCAAAATAAGCGATTTTCTTTGATATAAGAAAACAAAAAGACAGTTACTTATTGAAATGAAGTGTATGTCCCATACGTTCTTTCTTGGTACGGAGATAACGCTCGTTGTATGGATTCGGAGTAGTCTCAATAGCTACGTTCTCCGTTATTTCCAAACCGTAAGCCTCCAAGCCCACACGTTTCACGGGATTATTGGTCATCAGCCGCATTTTGTGCACTCCTATCTCACGAAGCATCTGGGCACCCACACCATAATCACGCTCGTCTGCCAGATGTCCCAGGCAAATATTAGCATCCACAGTATCCATGCCTTCTT
Organism: Bacteroides sp. 4_1_36; assembly: GCF_003466325.1. Taxonomy (NCBI): domain Bacteria; kingdom Pseudomonadati; phylum Bacteroidota; class Bacteroidia; order Bacteroidales; family Bacteroidaceae; genus Bacteroides; species Bacteroides sp. 4_1_36. Next base: position 89,932 of record NZ_QSOX01000015.1, on the reverse strand, counting down.
CCTGCAATTTATATGCTTTCATTTTTTCCATCAGGCCAATGCCGCGACCTTCCTGATTCAGATATACAACTACCCCCTTACCGGCTTTCTCTATCATCTCCATTGCCTTATGCAGCTGCTCGCCACAATCACAGCGTTTGGAATTGAATATATCACCAGTGGCACAAGAAGAATGTACACGCACCAGAATCGGTTCATCCAATTCCCAAGTACCCTTGAACAAAGCTACATGTTCCAAACCGTTCGACTTCTGGCGGAAAGGAATCAAACGGAAATGACCGTGGTCTGTAGGCATATCCACTTCCACTCCTTTTTCTACAATAGACTCCTGCTTCAAACGGTAGGCAATCAAGTCACGGATAGAAATCAATTTCAAGCCAAATTCATCTGCCATTCTGCGCAATTCGGGCAAACGGGCCATTGTACCATCCTCATTCATTATTTCCATAAGGGCTCCCGCCGGATAAAGTCCAGCCAAACGTGCCATATCAATAGTAGCCTCCGTATGTCCGGCACGGCGCAACACACCTTTCTCCTGAGCATACAATGGATTAATGTGGCCAGGACGCCCGAAAGTGGCCGGAGTAGAAGCCGGATCGGCCAACGCCTGGATAGTAGCAGCGCGGTCTGCCGCAGAAACCCCGGTACTGCAACCTTCCAACTTGTCAATAGTCACCGTAAAGGGAGTACCCAATACAGAAGTATTATCCGATACCTGATGCGGCAAATCCAGTTCCTTGCAACGCGAAACTGTAATTGGAGCACAAAGTACACCACGGGCATGCTTCAACATAAAGTTTACTTTCTCCGGTGTAATCTTTTCAGCTGCAATTATCAAATCACCCTCATTCTCACGGTCCTCATCATCCACAACAATCACAAAGTTACCGGCTTTGAAGTCTTCAATGGCCTCTTCTATCGTATTCAACTTTACATTTTCCATAATCTATTTTGTTTTTATTTATTCTGATCTCTTTCTATGATTCCAATCACATCTTCATTTGTCTTGATAATCCGCTCCATATCCTTATTCAGACGGATACGGAATGCCCAGATACGGAAATAAAAGAACAAGCCTATCGGGAAAACAATACCGCAGAGCAAGTTTAACCAATAATTGCGGAACGGACGGACATGCGCATGGATGGGGATGACCGGATAGGTGTTCAGCGCTGTCAACAAAGTAACGGATCTTGTATTCGACATCTCATCTATCAGACTCTCCAAACGTTCGTTAATATCTTCCACTGCCTCATCCTGGCTATCAGTCATCCACAATTTAAAGTAATTGGGAGCACGTTTCAACCCCTTTCTATCAGCATATTCACGACAGTCTACGGACAAAGCCTTCAGCTCTTCCGGAATACGTGTATAATCAGGATCATGGATGATTACTTCCTTACGGAACAGATGGCGTACACTGCGAATACCCACAACCTTCTTGAACCAATTTATATAAGCATCAGCATTCAATACCACTGAATCATTGTTGGATTTATATGTCAAGAACGCACCCAATGGAGCCAAGACAGCAGTACTGGTCCACATACCCATCCAGACAACCCACTGTCCGTCACGGGCCATCTTATACCCCGTATTGTTGATGATGTAATAGATAATAAAAATCAATACAGAAACCACCACCGGCATTCCCAAGCCTCCTTTACGGATAATTCCTCCGAGTGGCGCACCAATAAAGAAGAAGATGAGACATGCCAGAGAAAGAGTCAGTTTCTCATGCCAGGAAGTCATGTGCCGTCGAAGGCTGCTTTCAGTCTGCGATATATTAAAGCTCTTAAAACTCCAGTCACTCCCCGCACTCTCTGCACGGCTGACGGCCGTGGATATAACCTTCTGTTTCTGCATCAGTGTAGCCACATTGTAGAGGCTGTCTACATTGTACTCACCTAAATAGGCCTTTTCAATCTTCAATGTATCCTCTTTAGACAAGCTGGCTGTCACCTTATAAGTTCCTGCCATAGCTTCTTTATAATAACCACGTCCCACACTGTCATTCTGCAATTTCATGGAATCAATATCCGCCTGCAGCATTCTCATATCCTTACTGTTGGACTGATTACTCATGATACCTGCATCCACCATATTAAAATCCGAATTGAACTCAATGATTGCATGCTTTTCGCGGAATGTCTCACGCCGGTAAGGCACATTCCTTTGGTTCATGTTCTGCGATTTCAAATTCTCAAACTGCTCACCACTGTATAAATGCAAATATAAATGCTGTTTGTCAGCCGTCATCTCCAGACGTCCCGAATCAGACTTGATAATTTGAGCATTCTCAAAACCTTTCTCAAAATTATATATCAGTACGTCATACAGCATACCAGTTTTGCGGTTCTTATGCTTCACATACAGATTATAACCATCTATTTCATCGTAGAACACACCTTCAGGAATATCCACTTCGGGAGATTTCTGCTTCATGGAAATAAGCAAAGTCCATAATTTTGTTTGGGCTTTTGGTCCTATGACATTTTGGAAATAGAAAGAGACACAACAGATGAAACAAATAAAGATAATCAGGGGCCGCATGATTTTCAATAAAGAAATACCGGCTGCCTTCATGGCAAGTAATTCAAAACGTTCTCCGAAATTTCCAAAGGTGATAAGGGCAGCCAGCAGAATAGCCAGCGGCAACGACGCAGGTACCAACGAAAGCGCAGAATAAAAGAAAAACTGTGCAAGGACAGTCATCTCCAATCCTTTTCCTACCATTTCGTCCACATACCTCCATAAAAACTGCATCATAAAGATGAAGAGGCAGATGAAGAAAGTACCCATAAAGAGCATGCAAAAGCTCTTCAAAACAAATATATCTAACTTTTTTATGCGCAGCATTTTACTCGTTTCATGCAATGAGAGCACAAAAGTAGTACAAAAAAGGGAGTACGGGAAATTTTTAATCTAAAGTTAACTAAAAACCACAAGTTCTTCGCAAAGTATCCACTTGCGATTCCCATAATTCACGCGAATCACCCACCTCGTCTATATCGGCAAAGTCTGTTATCTCCAATACGAAATCATTGGTCAACTCATTGTTTGTCATCTTCAGTTCAAAGTATTCTCGCTCGTTCTCATCGTCCAGCCAGCGGAAGCGGATGAATGAATACGCCCGCACGGCAATAATCTCGGCATCACGTTTTTCTGTTTTTCCCCAAAAAAAGGTTACTGTTTTATCGTCTGACTGAACCCTATCAGCAAACCAGCCCTCCAAACCAGTAGGGGTACTTATCGCTGCCCAAAGAATACTTTTAGAAGTCGCATTCAAGAGATATTCCAAATGTATTTTCTTTCTTTCCATAGTCTATTCTGCTTTTTATTGCGCCAGCCAAGATAAATACTTTTTTCTAATTACAGAAAATAAATCATCAAATTTATTTATACCTCCCTTTCCATACACCCCTAATTCATTGATAATGTTATACAAAGACGTTTAATAAAAAGTACTGCAAACCACTTCAGCACCCTATCAGCAAAAGAAAAAGCAGAAAATATCCATAAAAGTTTTGGCAATTTAAATAAAAGCTATATCTTTGCACCCGCAATCGAGAAATGATGGCGGGATAGCTCAGCTGGTTAGAGCGCATGATTCATAATCATGAGGTCCCCGGTTCAATCCCGGGTCCCGCTACAAAGAAGATTTAGACTGTTAGGAGGCTTCCACTCTTGGCGGTCTTTTTTGTTTTTAATACTCATTTTTTACTATGGTTTGTTTTCAAATTATAGTAAAAAGGAAAATATGAATACAAACAGTTGATATATGGATAGTCCTCTTGCATTTTAAGCCACTAACTTTGTGTGCAAATATCAAGTGACTATTATGAAAAGACAACTGTTCACATTTTCCTTTCTGTGTCTGCTTGCACTAGGTACAAGAGCACAAAATACCCTAACCTTGGAGGACTGCCTCAAAATAGGTATCGAAAACAACTTGTCCTTGCAAAGCAAACGGAAGGAAATACAAAAAGGGAAATACAGCATCTCTGAGAATCGAGCCAAACTGCTGCCCCAAATCAATGGTTTTGCCAACTATAACGACAATATCGATCCACCCGTCTCCGTTACCGACGGTTCAGCGTATGGCAATCCCTACAATGTAACCCAAACCTTGCAATACAACGCCAACTTTGGATTACAGTTGCAGATACCACTTTATAACCAGACACTCTACACCACTCTATCCATAGCCAAAACCATGGATGAGATGAATCGCCTTTCTTATGGAAAGGCAAGAGAAGACCTCATCCTCCAAATTAGTCAAATGTACTATTTAGGACAGGTTACAGCTGAACAGATTATTTTGATAAAAGCCAACATCACTCGCCTGGAAGAGTTGAGAGATATCACTCAAGCCTTCTATGACAACGGCATGGCTATGGAAGTAGATGTGAAACGCGTCAACATCAACTTGGAGAACCTCAAGGTGCAGCACGACAACGCACAAGCCATGATGGAACAGCAACTGAATCTACTTAAATACATTATCGACTATCCGGCGGAAGAAAGAATAGCACTGGTACCAGTGAATACAGAAACGATTACGCCCGCAGCACTCACCGGGCTATCCGAAACACTATATGAACTCCAGCTATTGCAATCACAAAAACAACTTGCTGAACAACAGAAAACAATAATCAGCAACGGTTACATCCCCTCCTTGAACCTGACGGGAAGCTGGATGTTCTCCGCCTATACAGACAAAGCTTACCATTGGTTCCATTCCGGCCCTTCCAACCATTGGTATCGCTCCTATGGAGTGGGCCTCTCCTTACGCATTCCCATTTTCGACGGACTGGACAAACGCTACAAGATGCGTAAGGCAACCATCGACATAGAGAACATCAAGCTCGCCCAAGAGAATACCAGAAAGAATCTTCAGACACAATATCTGAATGCTACCAATGACCTGATGAACAGTCAGCGTAACTTTAAGAAGCAGAAAGACAATTATCTACTTGCTGAAGATGTATATACCGTTACTATGGACCGTTATCGGGAAGGAATCGCTTCAATGACCGAAGTATTGCAGGACGAAATGCGGATGAGCGAAGCCCAAAACAACTATATCAGTGCCCACTACAATTACCGGATAACCAATCTGACTTTGCTGAAGCTGACGGGACAGCTGGAGACGTTGAGCCCCTCAATTCCTTAAAGAGGAAGATGAATAGAGTCCGTATTCAAGGACGGATATATATATAATAATGAGTAAACAATATAATATAGAAGATATGGAAACAAAAGAGAACAATAACACCGCAAGTACCCATCAAGAGAAAGCACGGAAATTGAAGAAGCTTCGCCGTTGGCAAATCGTTGTCAGCCTATTAGGAATAGCTATCCTTATCTGGGGAATAATTCAAGTGACCTGCCTCTTTTTGAACTACAAACGGACGGAAACCAGTAATGATGCACAGATTGAACAATACATATCTCCCGTCAATCTGCGCGCATCAGGATATATCAAGAAAATTTGTTTCACAGAACACCAAGAAGTACACAAAGGAGATACCTTACTTATATTGGACGACCGGGAATATAAAATCAGAGTCATGGAAGCTGAAGCTGCACTCAAGGATGCACAAGCCGGCGCCACAGTCATTGGTGCTACACTACAAACCACGCAAACTACAGCCTCTGTCTACGACGCCTCCATAGCAGAGATAGAAATCCGCCTTACCAAGCTGGAGAAAGACCGCCAGCGATACCAGAACTTGGTGAAGAGAAACGCTGCCACCCCCATTCAATTGGAACAGATAGAAACCGAATATGCAGCTACCCACAAGAAGTTGGAAGCTGTGAAACGGCAACAGAAAGCTGCCTTGTCGGGTGTGAACGAAGTGTCACATCGCCGTGAAAATACAGAAGCTGCCATACAACGGGCAACAGCCGCACTCGAAATGGCACGGCTGAACCTCTCCTACACCGTAGTAGTAGCTCCTTGTGATGGGAAATTGGGACGGCGTACTCTTGAAGAAGGACAATTCATTACTGCTGGACAAACCATCACCTACATTCTGCCTGACACACAAAAGTGGATTATAGCCAACTACAAGGAAACCCAAATTGAGAATCTGCACTTGGGACAAGAAGTAGCCATTACCGTTGATGCCATCAGCGGCAAAGAGTTCAAAGGGAAAATCACTGCTATCTCCGGAGCCACTGGTTCCAAGTATTCCCTAGTGCCCACGGATAATTCTGCCGGTAACTTCGTGAAGATACAACAACGCATCCCAGTCCGCATCGACTTTACCGATTTGTCTAAAGAAGACAACAGTAGCCTTGCCGCCGGTATGATGGTAATAGTCAAAGCGAAAACAAAAAAATAGGGATTAAGGATTAGAGGTTAGGGATTAAGGCAACCAACTCCTTAATCCTTACCCCCTAATCCTTAATCTTTAACCCTTAATCCCTAACCCCTTAACCCTTATCCCCATGCCCTCATACCCCAAGAACTATCCTTTCTACAACTGGGTACCCAAACCGGTAGGTATCATCATCCTATTCGTATTCTTTTTGCCGATACTGACTGTGGGCGGTACCTACTCGGTGGCAAGCACCGAAATGATGAGCGAGCTCGGCATCATTTCCGAGCATATCCAGTTTGCCAACTTCGCCACTTCCATTGGCATGGCAGCATTCTGCCCTTTTCTGTATAGGCTGGTAGTCATACGCCGGCAGAAAATGATGTGCCTGGCAGGATTCTCCCTGATGTACATCTTCAGCTATATCTGTGCCAAGACAGACAGCGTTTTCCTGCTGGCACTATGCAGCATCTTTATGGGATTCCTACGAATGGTGCTGATGATGGTCAACCTCTTCACCCTCATAAAGTATGCAGGGCATATCGAGGCGTACGACAAAATTACACCCGGCAACGAGCCCACAACTGACGAAGGCTGGGACAAGCTGGACATCGAACGGAGTGCGGCACAACCCGCCATCTACCTATTCTTCATGGTACTGGGGCAATTGGGAACCTCGCTCACCGCCTGGCTCGCTTTTGAATATGAATGGCAGTACATACACTACTTTATGATGGGGCTACTATTACTTTGCATCCTCATCACCTTCATTACTATGCCTTATCATAAATATACCACCCGCCGTTTCCCCATCAACTTCAAGCAGTTCGGCAATGCCTCCATCTTCTGCATCACACTGACCTGCATTACCTACGTGCTTACTTATGGCAAAGTGCTCGACTGGTACGATGACCCAACCATACAATGGGCCACAGTCTGCGCCATCATTGCTGGCGGCATATTTCTCTATATCGAGTCTACCCAGCGCAATCCTTACTATCAGCTCGATGTATTCAAACTGCGTACCATCCGTATGGGTTTCCTATTCTATTTTCTGTTAATGGTACTGAATTCCAGCGCCATGTTTGTCAATGTATTCACGGGCATAGGTATGAAACTGGACAACTTCCAGAATGCCACCCTGAGCAACTGGTCCATGCTGGGCTACCTCATCGGCGGTATAGCCACTATCTGGCTCAGCGTAAAAGGCGTACACTTCAAATATCTCTTTGCCGCCGGTTTCCTTCTATTGGGGCTTTCCGCCATGTTCATGTATTTCGAGGTACAAGGTGCAGGACTGTACGAACGGATGAAGTATCCGGTCATCATCCGTTCTACCGGTATGATGTTCCTCTATTCGCTGATTCCAACCTACGCCACCCAACGCATGCCTTACAAATATCTTTCTTCTTGGATATGTACCATGCTTACCGTACGCATGGTATTGGCTCCCAGCATCGGAGCCGCACTCTATACGAATGTACTGCAAGAACGCCAACAGCACTACGTCACCCGCTATGCACAGAATGTAGACATGCTGCACCCCGAAGCATCCACCTCGTTTACCCAGACCGTACAAGGTATGCAATATCAGGGAAAGAGCAAACAAGAAGCAATCAGCATGGCTGCCATATCCACCAAAGGACGCATCCAAGTGCAGGCCACCCTCTCTGCTGTAAAGGAAATGGCAGGATGGACACTCTACGCCTGCTTGTTTTGCATGATATTTGTGCTTGTCGTGCGGTATCCTAAACGAAAATTACTAACTTAGCAGACAATTTTCAGTATAACCTGTAATTTTGTCTGTTATGGATACCCAACAAGAACGTTTATCCCACTTAGACCGCGCATTGTCAAACGGAGAAAACATTTGTAGTTCAGAAGGTATGCTCTGCTCCTTTCCTGCCTCCCTGAAAAAACCTTTTATGATTAATGGAGCAGGACTGATTGTCTGCCGCCAAGGCAACTTCACCTTTTCACTTAACATGAAAGCATTCTCGGCCCAAGCTGGCGAAACAGTTTTCATCCCGGAAGATTCTCTCTTCCAAGTGTTGAGCGAATCGGAAGACCTGCAACTATTCATATTCATTTACCAGATAGAACCGATACGGGACATCATAGGCAATTCAGTGGCAGCCATGTACCTATACATGCAGCTCCGGACTGAACCATGCTACGTATGGAACACCGGAGATGAAGAAGAAGTTTTGAAATACATGTCCCTATTGGACAATACCCTGCACTTAGACAACAACACCTTTAATGGTTACGAACAAAGACTGCTTCTACTGGGACTTACATACCGCATCTGTTCCATTTACAACCGTAAACTGATGAACCTAAAAACAACGGTTGGTCACAAACATGAAATCTTTATCCGGCTGATTCAGCTGATAGATGCACACTACACGGAAGAACGCGGCGTAGAGTTTTATGCAGACAAACTCTGCTTATCACCCAAATACCTCTCTGCACTATCCAAGTCCGTCTGCGGATTCACGGTGCAGGAACTGATATTTAAATCCATCATCCGCAAAAGCATCTCACTACTCAAGAACACCCAGAAAAACATCCAGGAAATCGCCGACTTCTTCAATTTTCCCAATGCTTCTTATTTTGGAACATTCTTCAAGAAACAAACCGGCATGTCTCCGCAACAGTACCGTAAAAAATAGAAAACGTTACGCTTTCAACCGGATAACGAAGCGACTCCCCTTACCCAGCTCACTCTGGACAGCCAATGTACCGCCATGAGCTTCCACAAAGTCTTTCGAAATGGAAAGACCTAAACCACTACCTTGCACTTTAGTGCCCGGCACTCGGAAATAACGGTCAAAAATGCTCTGATGATAACGCGGGTCGATACCTTTTCCAAAGTCCTGCACATACATTTCTACAAAGTCCCCGTCATGCCTAGCGCCGATAACCACCCTCCCGTTCTCTTTGGAATAGCGGATAGCATTGCTCAATAAATTGGTGAGCACCCAAGCAATCTTTTCGCTGTCGACAAACAATTTAGGCATTTTTTCTTCCGGATACTCCACTTCTATCTGAATGCCGAATTTATCAGCTTGTACCTGATTGGCCTTGATAGCATACTCTATCAGTTCAATGGGCTTCGTTATCTTAGGCATCATCTGCAATTTACCGGCTTCCACCTGCGTCATGTTCAATAATTCCCCGGTAATCCCAAGAAGGCGATCAGCATTTTCCTTAATGCTGTTCGATAATTGCTCCTGCTCGTCGTTCAACACCCCTACCCGTTTGTCCTCCAACAACTGCAGACTCATCAGAATAGCGGATATAGGCGTTTTCAGTTCATGAGAAATAGTCGAGATAAAAGTAGTCTTGGCACTATCCAATTCTTTGAATTCTGTAATATTTTTCAGTAAAATCACATCGCCAAGATTATGAGGTTCGTCATCATCAGCCTCTGCATTTATAATGGTAATGTAAGAAGCTTTAAAGTAACTCTCCTTATTGTCTGCATAAATCTTCAACGGTTCTTTCTTTTCACCCGGATTTACCAATTCACGAACTAAACGGCGGAGCAAATCATTCTTCAAAGAAAGCTCCTCAGCCGAACGGCGAATTACCTCTTCCCGTTTTAAATTCAGCACAGTTAAAGCCTCATTATTGATAAAGAGAATTTCCCTATTACGGTTCAAACCAATAATAGGTTCATCAATACTATTCACAATAGCCTCAAGAAATTTCTTAGCAGAAAGTATGTCGTTCAGCGTACTGGCGCGATACTCCGTCAGTCGTTCCGCCATCCGATTAAAACTATCAGCCACTTCACGAAATTCCTCGCGTCCACTCATATCCAGACGTTTCTCATAATTATGGTTCGCTATTTCAAGAATCCCACGCGTCAGTTCTTGAATAGGTTTGCTGATGGAACGGGGAAGCCATACCAACAATATGATACTGGCAAAAATACATACCCCACCTATCACAGAAATCCAGAGCAATGCACGTTGCAATCCCGGTACAGCAGCAGGACTATCCGGCTCTGTAGCCGTCAGTATCTGTAGATTCACCACAGAAAGAGCAACCAACAAAATAATCATTCCAGCCAATACCCCTACGCTGAGTATCAATTTTGTACGAATATTCATAATGTTCCTAAGAATTAATATTATGCAAGTATAATCAAATCTATGTTTACTTGTGCCAAATCACGCACAAATTTTCGGTATTTCAATATCATGAACAATGATTTCGGAAAAGAAAGTGACGGACTTCCCATGCAGACAGTTGTTATCTGTTTCTCCCTACAAGTATCAACAATGCTTCCCAGCACATCCGGCGATTGCACCTGAACGACCTCCCCTCCCAGTTCGGTCACCAATTTGAAGTGGTTCAATAAATACCTTTGATTTGCCAGACCGATGCGGTCAGTACTTTCTCTGGGAGTCTGCACATAAAGGGCAACAAACGAAGTATTGTAGCGGGTTGCCAGACGTGCAGCTTTACGAATGATGCGTCGTGGTGTTTTCTCGTTGCTGCTGATACATGCCAGAAATCTCTCATGACGGACTCCCACACTGGTAACCACTTCATTCTCCACTTTCTTTTCCACCCGTAAAGCCACCTCTTTTAAAGCCAGTTCACGTAATTGGAGAATATTTTCCGTTTTAAAGAAATTGTTCAAGGCAGTAGAGACCTTTTCCGGCTTGTAAATTTTTCCAGCTTTCAGACGGGCTATCAATTCTTCCGCAGTCAAGTCAATATTCACCACCTCATCTGCCTCTTGCAAAACGCTATCGGGAATACGTTCCTTCACCTCAATACCCGAGATGCCTTGTACTTCTTCATTGACACTCTCAATGTGCTGGATGTTAACGGCAGAAATCACATTGATACCCTCATCAAGCAAATCCATCACATCCTGCCAGCGTTTCTCATTCCGGCTACCTTCCACATTGGTATGTGCCAGTTCATCCACCACTACTATCTCAGGGTGTATCTGGATAATGGCATCCAAATCCATTTCTTCCAGCTCTTTTCCTTTATAGAATATCTTACGACGAGGAACAACGGGCAATCCTTCCAACATAGCATCCGTACCGGCACGCCCGTGTGTCTCTATATAGCCTATCTTCACATCTACTCCGTTGTCAAGTAACTCGTGTGCTTCCTGAAGCATACGATAAGATTTACCTACACCAGCAATCATGCCGATGTAGACTTTGAACTTGCCACGCCGCGACTTTTTAATCAAATCAAGAAAATGCTGTACGCTTTCTTCCCTACTCATTTCTTCTGTTTTTTTACTTGTCTTATATATGCCATATAACCCGTAACGATCATCACGACCGCCACGGGCATCCAACACTAATTCATGAGTTCTAAAGTTATATCTAAATAAATCATGGCCTTAAAGTAAAGCCGAATACCAGATGTGCATCTTCCATACGAGGGTTCCAAATGGCTTGTGCAAATACAGGTATTGAGAAACTGTCAGTAATCTTGATTTCCGTAATACCTTTCAGTGCCACATTGGTTACGGCAAATCCACTGTTAGGAACACCATATACTCCTACCCCAGCTTCATAAGGCAGAAATCCGCAAGTCAGGTTCAAATCTACAGACTTAACACTGAACGGATAGTTGAATTCAACATACGAAGAATAATTCTGCCTGCCTTTGTCATCTTTGTCAGCTCCGGCAAACATTGTGTACCAAGCGATTGACAAAGGGAACTTTTCAACCGGCAATGTATAGGCTAATCCCGCTTCAAAGTGATGAGCTGTTTCGTGACTCTTAAAATTAAAATACTTTCTTGCTCCTTGTCCGCCCCACCACAAGCTGGCAACAGAAAAAGTTAGACCTGATTCTCCCAAAGCATAGGCAGCCGTCAAATCAATCTCCTTAGCCGCAGCCCCTTCTCCTGAAGAAACTCCGTCAAAATCGGTAGAGCCCCATGCCGTCAAAGAAAAATCACCGACCCCAAAACCCAAAGTGGGCTGAAAACTGACTCCCGTCTGGTAAAAGCCGCGCCAAACATAAGAACTGACTAAATCACCTTGTATTGTAAATTCCTGAGCTTGCACTTTGCCGGTTCCCATAAAACAAGCAGCTACCATACTCGCAAAAACTAGAATTGATATTTTTAAACTTTTCATATCCAACTATTTATTTACCATTACTAATCAATCGTTGAAAGGCAGGAAGGAAGTTTCGGCTCCCCCTGTAAAATGACAGTCTTTCGCTGCCTGAACAGAAATACTTCCGCTCCTGCCCATAACACATGACAAACACAACTAAAAAATTATTTATTCTGATCGGCTTCTTCTAATGCAATGTTCAGTTCCAGCACATTGACAGTTTCCGTACCAAACACCCCCAAAAAGGGTTTGCTGATGTTCTTGTCTACAATGGCTTTCACTTCAGCCTCGTTCATGCCACGTGCCTGAGCCACACGCTTCACTTGTACATAAGCACAAGCAGGTGTGATATGTGGGTCTAGACCGGAACCACTGGCGGTTACCATTTCAGCAGGCACATCCTTGCGGCTCAGATAAGGATGATGTACCAGAAAAGTATCGATACGGGCTTCCACTTCTGCCAGGTATTCATCGTTCGTAGGTCCCTTGTTACTACCACCCGAAGCATCGGCTGTATAATTACCCGCAGATGGGCGTCCCCAGAAATAAATATCTTGCGTAAACATCTGGCCTACATTGGCTGCACCTACCACTTTACCATTGAGTGTTGCCACCTCTGCATTTCCCTTGTTGGGACCGGCGAACTGTGCAAATATCCACAAGACAAGGATATAGAACAGAGAGAAAAATATGCAAAATGCAATTGTTATTTTAAATGATTTCCAAAGAGTTTTCATTTTATCCAAGTTTTAAAAAAACAGACTAACTATCATATCTATCAGTTTGATGCCGACAAACGGAGCAATGACGCCACCCACACCATAAATCAACAGATTGCGACGAAGTAGCGCACTGGCACCGATCGGCTTATACTGAACACCTTTCAAAGCCAACGGAATCAAGATAGGAATAATGATAGCGTTGAATATGACAGCCGAGAGAATGGCCGTTTCAGGGCTATGCAGTCCCATAATGTTCAGAGGAGCCAACTGAGGGATGGCTACCATAAACAAAGCAGGGATAATAGCAAAGTACTTGGCAACGTCGTTCGCAATGGAGAAGGTAGTCAACGTACCGCGCGTCATTAACAACTGTTTGCCAATCTCCACAATTTCAATCAGCTTCGTCGGATCGTTGTCAAGGTCCACCATGTTACCAGCTTCTTTGGCTGCCTGCGTACCGCTGTTCATTGCCATACCCACATTAGCTTGTGCAAGGGCGGGAGCGTCGTTTGTACCGTCACCCATCATAGCCACCAGCTTACCGGCCTGCTGTTCTTTTTTGATATATTCCATCTTGTCTTCCGGCTTGGCTTCAGCAATGAAATCATCTACTCCAGCTTTCTCTGCAATATATTTGGCTGTCAAAGGGTTGTCACCGGTCACCATCACAGTTTTCACACCCATCCTGCGAAGACGCTCAAAACGTTCCTGAATGCCCGGTTTGATAATATCCTGCAACTCAATTACCCCAGTAACTTTCTGATTGACACATACCACCAGCGGAGTTCCACCGTTGCTGGTAATTACAGCAATCACCTCTTCAATCTCTTTCGGGAACTTGTTTCCGGCATTTTCCACAATCTTGCGAATAGCGTCGAATGCGCCTTTACGTATCTGAGTACCATCCTGCAAATCCACACCCGAACATTTTGTTTCGGCTGTAAACTTAATCATATGAGCACCGGTAGTATTCAAATCACGCATACGATGACCGTTTTCACGTCCCAGTTCAATGATAGACTTACCCTCCGGAGTCTCGTCAGAAAGTGAGGACAACAAGCAAGCCTCTACGAACAAATTCTCGTCAACACCCGAAGCCGAATGAAACTTAGTAGCTTTACGGTTACCGATTGTAATGGTGCCAGTCTTGTCTAGCAACAAGGTATCAATGTCACCGGCTGTTTCTACCGCCTTACCGGATTTTGTAATTACATTAGCGCGCAAAGCACGGTCCATCCCAGCAATGCCGATGGCAGAAAGCAGTCCGCCGATAGTAGTCGGTATCAAGCAGACAAACAAAGATATGATGGCTGCAATGGAGATATAAGTTCCCGGATGGTCAATATTCGTATAATCAGCCATAGGAATCAACGTTACACATACAATAACGAATACCAAAGTGAAACCAGCCAGAAGAATAGTCAATGCTATTTCGTTCGGAGTCTTCTGGCGAGTAGCGCCTTCTACCAAAGCAATCATCTTGTCAAGAAAGCTCTCACCCGGTTGCTGCGTCACCAATACCTTGATTTTATCAGAAAGAACTTTTGTACCACCAGTTACGGAACTCTTGTCACCACCGGCCTCACGGATAACCGGAGCAGATTCACCGGTAATGGCACTTTCGTCAATGGAGGCCAAACCTTCCACAATCTCACCGTCGGCAGGAATCGTATCTCCTGCTTCACAAATAAAATAGTCACCTTTCTTCAAACGTGAACTGCTAACGGTATGGATTTTACCGTCAACCAACACTTTAGCAGGAGTCTCTTCACGGGTTTTACGCAAACTGTCAGCTTGGGCCTTACCACGAGCTTCAGCGATGGCTTCAGCAAAATTAGCAAACAGTAACGTCACAAACAAGATGATGAATACCAATAAATTATATCCGAATGCTCCATATTCCGAAGTACCCAATGAAAGGAAACAGACAATCAGCATGACAACCGTTACGACTTCCACCGTAAACATAATTGGATTCTTTATCATCACCCGTGGATTTAGCTTCACGAATGATTGCTTCAAACTTTCCATTACTTGCTCCTTCTGAAACAGAGAAGCTGATTTATTATCTTTCATACCTATGAAATTACTTTTTACAAACTACTATTACAAACTGAAATGTTCAGCAATCGTACTCAATGCATGTGCCGGGAAGAATGACAAGGCAGCCACAATAAAGATAACGGCAAAAGTCATCACACCGAAAGTTACTGTATCTGTCTTCAGCGTACCGGCACTCTCCGGAACATATTTCTTTCCGGCCAACAGACCAGCAATGGCTACCTGACCTACGATAGGCAGGAAACGTCCTAAAATCAGCGTCCAGCCGGTAGTATAGTTCCAGAAGTAAGTATTGTCGCCCAATCCTTCGAAGCCAGAACCATTATTGGCCGCAGCCGAAGTATATTCATAAAGCTGCTCACTCAGTCCGTGGAAACTGGGATTATTCAACCAGCCGCCTTCACCTGCCACAAATTCAGGATAATGAGCGAACAAAAAGCAAGAAAGTGCCACACCGCCCAAGATGATAAGCGGATGAAGCAGTGCCACAATGGTAGCAATCTTCATTTCACGCGCCTCTACCTTCTTACCGAGAAATTCCGGAGTACGTCCCACCATCAGTCCACTGATGAATACGGCGATAATGATGAATGTATAATAGTTCATGAAACCTACACCCACACCTCCAAACCACGTATTAATCTGCATGTTCAGCATTTCCATCATACCGGAAAGAGGCATCGTTGAATCATGCATACCATTCACAGAGCCATTGGAAGTAACTGTAGTCACAATACTCCAAAGAGCAGTAGCAGCAGACCCTAAACGGACTTCTTTACCTTCCATTGCTCCATTGTCTTGAGCAATTCCCATCTCATCAATGCGCGGATTACCTCCCATCTCCTGCGAAACATTGATGCAAACACCGACAAGAAAAGCAAAAAGCATTACGCTATAGATAGAGTAAGCCATCTTCTTACGTTTGATGTAAAAGCCGAGTGCAATCACCATAGACATTGGTATAATTAGGATAGACCAACATTCTGCAATATCTGTCAAGTAAGTAGGATTTTCCAACGGATGTGAAGAGTTACATCCAAAGTAACCGCCACCGTTCGTACCCAATTGCTTGATAGGAACAATCGCTGCCGTAGGACCTTGTGAAACCAACTGGGTTTGTCCTTCCATCGTCTGAACTTCCAGCTTACCATCAAATCCCATCGGAGTACCTTGTAGAATGAGGATGAAGCCCACAATCAACGAAAGCGGTAATAATACACGTGTACAGCTCAAAACCAAGAACTTCCAGAAGTTACCGATAGTCTTCGTCGATTTAGCAGCCATACCCTTCATGATACCTGCCATAGCTGCCATACCGGTAGCGGCGGTAATGAATTGGAACAACATAATGACGAACAACTGTGTAAAATATGTCAGTCCGCTTTCACCGGAATAATGCTGCAAATTACAGTTCACCATAAAACTGATACATGTATTGAATGCCAGGTCTGGTGTCTGGTTAGCGTTTCCATCCGGATTTAACGGCAACCACTGCTGTGTACAGAGTAGCACCATGCCCCATACAAACCAAAAGGCATTCAGAATCAGCAGGGCTTTCAAGAACTGTTTCCAGTTCATCTCTTCCTCCGGATTGACTCCGGCCACTTTATAAATCAATCTCTCGACCGGCTTCATGAAATCCGACCATGTCTTTTCGCCTTTGTAAACCTTGGCAATATACTTTCCCAGAGGATAGGATATCACAATCAGCAGAACAATCTGCAAGGCTACACCTAAAATTTCAGTGTTCATTTCTCCACTCTCCATTCATTAAAACTTTTCGGGTCTTATCAGCACATAAGTCAGATACCCGAACATTACAATACCTAATACAAATAAAGCTGTGTACATAATTCTCTCTTTTAAATCTTCTCAAACCAATCTACGCATTTCCAGAAAAGCCAAAAGGCGAACAAACCGCTCAATAGGCAAAAAATAAATGATACTGTTATTCCCATGTTTTTACCTTTTAAAATGTTACTACATATTTTTGTCTGCCAGGAATGTGCCAAATATGTGCCAAAAAGAGCGCATATACCATACACCATTAATTATCAACAGAATACATACTAAACAAGTATAAAAAGAAACAGGTTGCACCCTTTCAAAATGAAAAGGTGCAACCTGTTTTGATATGTTTTAGCCCATAGGCACTTTCTGCTTCTAAGCCTGTTTCAAGAATAATCTTGCCACGGTCCTATATCGAAGGTACCTCAGTCGTATACTGAGCCCCCTATTATAGATCTGAGATCTTGTATTCCTCAATCTTCCGATACAACGTCGTCAAACCTATTTTCAATAACCGGGCTGCTTCTGTCTTATTCCCCTTTGTATACTCCAGTACACGGGCAATGTGCCGGCGTTCCATAGCTGAAAGTTCAAAACTGCCGGGACTTGAATCATTGGAGTGTTCATAATGGGCATTCTGAATATCAAACGGCAAATCAGCAATGTCCAGATATCCGCTCTCGCAAACAATCATACTGCGTTCTATCACGTTACGTAATTCACGAATATTTCCCTTCCACGGTTGGGAGTCCAATGCTTCAAGAAATGCGGGAGCTATTTCAACCACCGGACGCGCCAGCTGTTCCGCAAAACTCTTTATAAAAGCCTTCGCCAACAGCCGGATATCACCTGCACGTTCACGCAATGGCGGCAGATGTATCTGAAATACGCTTAATCTATAAAACAAATCCTCGCGGAAACGTCCGGCAACAATCTCCTGAGACAAGTTGCGGTTCGTAGCGGCAATGATGCGGACATTGACACGGGTAGGTTTCGTATCACCTATCTTAATATACTCACCGGTTTCAAGAATACGCAGCAACTTGGCTTGCAGTTCAAACGCCATCTCACCGATTTCATCCAAAAAAATAGTCCCATTATTCGCTTCCTCGAACAGTCCCTTCTTATCCTTCAATGCGCCGGTAAACGAACCGGCTTTATGACCGAACATTTCACTTTCCAGCAACTCCTTGCTGAACGAAGAACAGTTAACCGCTACAAAATTCTGCCGTGCACGCTTACTACTGTAATGGATGGCCTGGGCAAATACCTCCTTACCCGTGCCCGTTTCTCCAGTCAACAGTACAGGAACATCAGTCCCTGACACCTTCTGAGCTAATGAAACAGCATCCTTCAGGACTTTTGATTCTCCCAGGATAGAATCAAAAGAGTACGTCTGTCCCACCTTCTTCTCCAGTTTTTCCAACCGCACATTCATACGCGCTTTCTCTACAGCACGGCTTATCAGAGGAATAATCTTGTTATTATCGTCTCCCTTGGTGATATAGTCGAAAGCACCGTTCTTGATGGCCTGCACCCCATCGGGAATATTGCCGTGCGCTGTCAGCAGAATAACTTCCACATTGGGTGCCGCCTTCTTGATAGCCAACACCAGGTCTACCCCATTTCCATCGGGCAGAAACACATCACACAAAACTACATCGGGATTTTGGAGTTCCAGTTGCTTCAGGGCAGCCCTGCAATCACCAGCCTGACAGACGTCATATCCCTCCAACTCCATCATCCGTGTCAGAAGGGTACGGATTTGTACCTCATCATCAATGATTAGAATCTTACTCATATCTATTCGATAAGTTTTTAAACTGATAACGGTAAAAAACAGGGTGTGCAAATATAAGCTTTTCCCAAATACCAACGGCATATCTTTTGAACTTTTATAGGTGAAGGGGCAAGAGCCTGCCACCAACCGGGATATGAATATCCCACCACAACAATGCCACAGCGGCATTATGCAGGCCTAGTCCCAGTGACAGCCCCTCATGCCTCCCCCTTCCATTTTGGAAAGAGGCCACCTGAAATGAAAAGCCGGAAGGAAGAACATCTGGATGAATGCAATTATGAAACTGTTAAAAAAGAAACAAGAAATGAAAGTTTGTAAATTCGGCGGAACTTCCGTCGGCACCGTAGAGAGAATGAAACATGTAGCAACACTCATTAAAGATGCAACACCCAAGATTGTGGTACTGTCTGCCACCGCAGGCACCACCAACCATCTGGAGGAGATTGCCGCCAACTTGTTCAACCGTGAAATAGAACAAGCTCACGACCGTATCACCCGGCTGGAATTCCAATTCATCGAATTTGCCAATGGGTTGCTGACCGACGAGAAACTGAAACGGGAAGCAATAGATTATATCCTCGACCGCTTCCAGCAACTATGGAAATTTACCAAAGATTCCTTCACCTCTGTCGAAGAGAAGGAAGTGCTGGCACAAGGCGAACTTATCAGTACCGCCCTAATGCACTTCTACCTGCGCGAGCTGAAAGTTCCCAATGTACTGCTTTGTGCATTCGACTTCATGCGTATCGGCCCCGACAACGAACCCGACTTGGAATATATAGAACAGAAACTCCGAGAGCAGCTTGCCTGCCATCCCGGCATCAATCTCTTCATCACTCAGGGTTTCATCTGCAAGAATGCCTATAACGAAACAGACAACCTGAAACGCGGCGGCAGTGATTACACCGCTTCCCTCATTGGCACCGCCCTCCAAGCAGACGAGATACAAATATGGACGGACATAGATGGCATGCACAACAATGATCCGCGCGAGGTGTCAGGTACCCGCCCCGTGAAACGCCTCAGCTTCAACGAAGCCGAACAACTGGCCTTCTATGGTGCCAAGATACTGCATCCCTTCTGTATCGCCCCGGCACGCCTAAGGAATATTCCCGTCCGGCTGCTTAACTCTATGGAACCGTCGGCAGAAGGCACGTTGATTTCCAACCTGCAGGACGACAATATCATCAAGGCCATAGCCGCCAAGGACCACATCATATACATAAAGTTCGAATCGAACCATAATCTGTGTCCCTATCTGTTCATCAGCAAGATTTTCGACATTTTTGCCAAGTACCGTACCCCCCTCTGCCTGCTGGTATCCTCCAATCTGGACGTATCTGTGGCTATAGACGACTGCACTCGTTTATCGAATATCATCTCCGAACTACGCCAATATGCCCATGTATTGGTAGAAGACCGCATGACCATCGTCTCCGTGGTGGGCAACATGCAATGGGAATATGCCGGGTTTGAGGTAAAGATTATGGAGGCGCTAAAGGACATCCCCCTACGGATGATTTCATATGGCAGCAGCAATAATGACGTGGCATTCGTCATTAAGAATACAGACAAAAAAAGGGCTTTACAAGCCCTAAATGATAAGTTATTCCAACCGGAATATGCAGAACGGAACTAAAAGAAATGGTTCCGTATCTCCTTCGCGATGTAACGGCCCATCAGCTCCTGCCCCGGTTTGTCGGGATGCAACCCGTCGCGCAGATAGCGCCCGCTACCGGAAGGCTGCTCAAACTTTTCGGTGATACCACAGTTGGAGTAACAGTCTATCAGCTGCACGGAAAGCGCCCGGCACAACTCACGCAAGATGGCAATCTTCTGCAGATTCAGTGCATTGTGTTCGGGGTTGCCGGTCTGAATCGGCGTGCACACGAATACGCGGCATTGGGGATAATGCTCCAGAATGGTCTGAATGGACCAACGGGCACCGCCCGCCATGGTGTTGACATCTACTTCATCGAGCGTCTTCCCTTTAAGGGCCTCTTCGGCACTACCCAAGTTACGGTCATTCGTTCCCATAGAGAACACAAAGACATCGGGCGCAGGGTAAGCGCCACTTTCCACTTCGGCTATGAACTTCTGGATATGCACCTTTGACACGTTGTTGTGCCGCATCTGTAACTCATGCTTATCCTCCGTAACCTGCCAACCGCCGGAGATGCCGGCAAAAGCTTCGCTGCCATAATCCTGAGTATCGGGATGGCATGCCCATGTGGCAGAACCGACCGCCACGTTGTGATGTGTAGCGAATCCGAGTTTATCCACTACAGTCTTAGACCATTGTTCGCCTGCGGTAATGCTGTTTCCATCGCACCCGAAGTTCAGCTTGCTGAAGTCCGGATAAAGAGATTGCGCATGCAGCGCAATCCCCATCCAGACAAGAATCCCCAAAACCATCAATCTATTCATCTTCTTATGATAGAAAACCTATGAAAAACGTTCAATAATTTCCATGCACATACGTCCGTTGTGATACGGACATTTCCAGAATCCCGCCTTGTCATCATCGGTGTTCACCGTGCCGTCGGCACGCACGCTCCAATGCCATTCTCCGTACTTGTAGTCTACCAGATGCTGCTTGATGAAGTCCCAACATCGGAGAGCCTTCTGCATGGCCACTTCGTCATCAAAGTGCTGGTAGAGGTTGGCATGTCCCACTACGTTCTCGGCCTGCACCCACCAGTGGCGGTCAGTATCGGTCTTTCCTTTATCCAGAAAAGTCTCGTATATCATGCTGCCGTCGGGCGTCAATCCTTCATCGGCAGCGGCAGCGATGTATTCTACAAGTGGTTCCACTTTCTCCAGGAGGTCCTTATCGCCCAGAACAAGGGCAGCCTCGTGTATCAACCAGGAGGCTTCGATGTCGTGTCCATAGGAGACAATGCGGTATTTACTAACCCAATCATCATTGAAGAACAATTCCAGATGACCGGTCTTGATATTCAGAATCCGTTCCGTGAAAAGGCCTATCAAATTGCGCAGTTGCCTCTCCAGACGGGTATCCTTCCACACGCGGAAAAGATTGGTATAAGGTTCCAGAATATGCAGATGGGTATTCATCGTCTTGCGCTCGTTCTCATCCTTGGCGCTGAGGCGCATGTCGGCTATTTCTCCCCATTCGCGGGTCAAGGCTTCGCAATAACCGTTTTTCACGGGGTCGAAGCTATGCTCTTCAATGGTCTCGAACAAGCGGATGGCATATGCCAGCGCTTCATCATCGCCCGTGGCACGAGCATATTCACTCAGCCCGTAGATGGCGAACCCCAAAGCATAAATCTGCTTCTTGGTATCGAGCGGATTGCCTTTATAGTCGAGAGACCAGTAAACTCCACCAAATTCATTGTCATAGAAACGGTCGATAAGAGTACGTTTGGCACGCGTAGCCGTTTCCAGATACTCCGGCCTCTTCAGCAAGCGGTATGCAGCCGAGAAGGTCCACAAGATGCGGGCGTTCAGGATTGCCCCCTTTTCAGCTTCGGGCTTCACCTCCTCCCGGCCCGTGATACGGCCGTAGAAACCGCCGTTCACTTCATCCGTCATTCTATTTATCCAGAAGGGGAGGATATTGGAAACCAGCTCCTCCTCCATCTCCTGTTTCATCTTCTTGATATCCACAAGTTTTTGAGTTATGAGTTATAAGTTATGAGTTATTCTGCTGAAGGTTCTCACGGCGCTCTTTCAGGTCTGCATTGATGGCTGCCATACGCGTCTTATTCAATGGATAGATGAATACGACAACGATGGAAAGTGCGGCTATCGCAGCAGGAATAAAGCTCATCAGATACTTCAAGCCATCCAGCGCCTCGGGAGTCTGCACGGCATTCTCTGCGGTATTGTAACCGAAGAATGCCAACAGTGCCATTACTGCCCAGCCTGCAAATGCACCGCCAAACTTCTGCGCCATAGAACCGGAAGAGAATATCAGCCCTGTAGAGGATGTGCCATCCTTTTGCTCGGCATAGTCCGCCACATCCGCATACATGCTCCAAATCAACGGAGATACGATACCGGTGCAGATGGAGATAAGCACCTGGAAAATCATCATCAGCCACCATCCCAGCCCGTCATTCGGCACAAAGAAGAAGAGCACACTGAACACTACCAGGCACACGAGCGAAATGATATAAGTGGACTTCTTTCCAAACTTCATGGACAGAGGCACAGCCAGCGCCACACCAATCATATTACACACTTCACCCACCATCAGGAACAAGCCGGCATACAATACCAGATTGAACACCCCGAAATCGAGGAATGCATTGGCACTGATATAGTCCTTGAAGAAGTAGGCGGCAGTAGCTCCGCGTACCGTATTGAAGAAATTCGACAACAACGCCGCACCATTCAATATCCACCAAGGCGAATTGCGCACCAGTGACTTCACATCCTTACCGATGGATTCGGACGCCACACTCTTGACATGCTCGCGCGTCATGCTAAAGCAAAACAGAAAACCCAAAAAGCAGAGCGTGGCAATGCATACCATGGCATATTGCCAACTGGAAGCATTGCTATAGTCCATTGATTTAAACCAATTACACAATGGCTCCCATGCTCCCAAAGCGATAAAACTACCTCCGTATGCAAAAAACATACGGTAAGAAGAGAAAACCGTTTTTGTGTTCGAATCATCAGTCATTACTCCCAACATAGCCCCGTATGGTACATTGATTGCCGTATATACCGTCATCATCAAGATGTAAGTGACATAAGCCCATACCAGCTTACCCGTTGTCCCCATGTCGGGCGTTGTAAAAAGTAAAATCCCGGCAATGGCAAAAGGAGCTGCAATCCACAACAAATAAGGACGGTATTTACCCCAACGCGTATGAGTACGGTCTGCAATGACTCCCATCATCGGATCGGACACTGCATCCCAAATACGTGTCACCAGCATCAGCAATCCTGCATCAGCCAAGCTCAAGCCAAAAATATTCGAATAGAAGAACGGTAAGTAATAGGAGAATATTTTCCAGAACATAGAGGAAGACATATCCCCGAAACCATAACCGATTTTCTCTTTTAGTGTTGCCATAGTATGTTGTATTTTTATTATTTCATTATCTGCAAATTCTTGTCTATCAGTTTCTTCAACGTTTCTACCGAAGCTGATGAAGACAAGCCGTCAGCAGGCGTATTCATGCAATAGTCCACCAGCTTATCAATGGTAGAGGTAGCCACATGCATCCGCGTGTCGGAAGAAGCGTAGTAGATGAATACTGTTCCGTCTTCGTCGGCAATCCAGCCGTTGGTGAAAAGTACATTGCTTACGTCACCTATACGCTCCTCACCCTCGGGTACCATAAAGGCCCCACCGGGAGTGGCAATCAGTTTCGTCGGGTCTTCCAGGGAAGTCATGTACATATAGAGCACATAACGCAATCCGGCGGCACAACCGCGGACACCATGAGCCAGATGCAACCAGCCTTTCGGAGTCTTGATGGGATGCGGACCTTCACCATTCTTCACCTCCTTGATGGTGTGATAGTAGCGCTGGTCGATAATCTTCTCTTCCTTCACCTCGGCATGGGTTATGTCGTCCACCAGCGCCCAGCCGATACCACCACCGCTGCCGGCATCAATAAAGCCATCCTGCGGACGGGTATAGAGGGCATACTTGCCATCTACAAACTCCGGGTGCAGCACTACGTTGCGTTGCTGGCTCTTGGTCTTCAGGTCGGGCAGGCGTTCCCAGTTCTTTAAATCCTTGGTGCGGGCAATGGCAGCTGTAGCCGTAGCCGAGGACAAATCACCGGCAGGCGCATTGTCGTCGTGGCGTTCGGCGCAGAAGATACCGTAAATCCAGCCGTCCTCATGAGCCGTGAGGCGCATGTCGTATACATTCGTTGCCGGAATCGCGTCTTCGGGCATGGTGATGGGATAATCCCAGAACCGGAAATTATCAATGCCGTTGGGACTCTCGGCTACGGCAAAGAACGACTTACGGTCAGCGCCCTCTACACGTACCACCATCAGATACTTGCCATTCCACTTAATGGCCCCCGAATTCATGGTCGCATTCATACCGATACGTTCCATCAGGTACGGGTTGGACTTCTCATCCAAATCATACCGCCAGAATACAGGTGTATGAGCAGCCGTCACTACCGGATATTTATAGCGGGTGAATATGCCATTGCCGTCTTCCACGGCCACATTCTTTCTCGTAATCAACTCTTCGTGTTTCTGAAAGAGCCTCTCTACCTTTTCTTTAAAAGCTTCCATGTCTGTTATATTGATTGTTTGTTTATTGATACAGATTTACATCAGCTGCAAACAGCGTCTTGGGATTGTTATAAAACTCCACAAAATCCTCCGCAGATGTCTGTCCCGGATAGGGGGCATAGTAATGGGTCACCTTTTCACGGGCATTGCGCCACACCAGCACATAGGCAAGCGGATATTTCTCCAACGCAGGCAGCAGAGTACCAGTCCACCATTTGGCATCGGGAATTCCTTCGTAACCGGTTTCGGTCACAGCAATCACCTTATTGTGTGCTTTCCCTATACTGTCGATAATGGAAAGTGCCCTATCCATCCCGGCAAGATAGGCATCCCGATCGAACTGATAGGTATCGAAACCGATAACGTCTATCAACTCATCGCCCGGATACTTCTTCAAATATTCCGTCGTGTCCTTGGGTTCCGTGCCCGGAGAGTAAGCATAAAGTGCATTGTCCACTCCTTTGGCCTGCAGAGTATCCACTGTCATGTGCCACAATGCCTTATACTCCTCAGGGGTACACAGCTTCTCACCCCACCAGAACCAGCTGCCGCTGTGTTCGTGCCAGGGACGGAAAAGTACGGGTATCTTCACGCCGTCTGCCGTCTTCAGCGAATGAAGGAAATCGGCCACTCCTCCCAACCAGCCGGCAAACTTCTGATGATTCTCGCCACCGGGCAGGATGGACTTCACCACCGTCGTATCCGATACATCCCAGGCATCACCGCCCGTCTTGGGATTGCGCGCATGCCAACTGAGCGAAACCATGCCGCCCCGCTGATACTGATTGATTATCTCTTTCCTGATTTTATCGAAGGGCACCTTATCCAGATTGGCGGCATTCCCTAGTTCCAGCTCTCCCAAATCAAAGCTGATGACAGCCGGATAGTCGCCACACACGCTTTTCACATCCGAACGGCCTTCCTCACCTTCCCAGCCGATACCATATACCGTATCGTCATGATGGCCGAGCATGATACCTTTGGAAGGGATTTTTTTCAAGTTAGCCAGTAAGTTCTCCGTTTCCTGCGTACGTGCAGCAGCCGTCTCTTCATTCACACTCTGTTCTTTCTTGGAAGAACCGCAGGCGGTCAACAGACTTACCGCCAGCATCATCATAGCAAATTTTACTTTTCTCATATCCATGTTTTTCAATCTGGTATTATTATTGGTAACACTAATTCCTGGCACAAAGATAGCGGATTGCACCAAGAGAAAATGATACAATTTTATCCCTTTACTGTATTAAAAAACAGAATATAAAAAACGTATCATCTAACTTTCACCGGAACGCGCTTCCGCGAGACAATTCCCCGTTCCACTTTCCGGCGTTCCAGCTTCACCGGTTCGCTTGTAAAATCGGGAACATTGTACGAGTAGACCAGACGGTCGTAATACTCCCAAGGATTTTCCTGAGGAAGCAGGAAAGGCTTGCCCACCACCCCATTCTCATCCATACTTGCCAGATACAGACGGGTATAAAGCCCATCTCCCCTGCGGCTACTGAACACAAACCATCGGGAGTTACTGCTCCAGTTATGGAAACTTTCCGTATCATCGCTGTTCACCTCCTTTATGGGACGCATACCGCCATCCTTCAAATCCAACAGCCATAAATCGGCTTCTTTATGCCAAATTGAGAAATTCCCGTAATCCGACAAAGTAAACATGATATACTCGCCGTCGTACGAGGGCCTCGGGAAGGAGATGCTTTTCTTCATAGCTGCCGCATTGACCAGCGTATCTATCGTTTCGCCAAATGTCCCGTCTTCCGGATTGAAATCTATACTACACAAGCTATAACGTATTTCCTTATATTCTGCCGGTATCGGCTTGGCCTCCGCAGCACAGAAATACAGTTTGCGTCCGTCCGGTGAAAATACTGGAAAGGTTTCGAAGACTTCCTTCTTCTGAAGCAAGGGAGAGAGCAGTAATTCATGTGTCTCGGGATGATAGATCAGTACATCCGATTCCAAGTCGAGCACTTCCACACGCTCATCCTTCACCGCATGGAAAGACTGGCGCGTATTGTTGACGGAATAGGCAATGTATTTTCCGCTTGGATGCCAATAGGGGTATACACCCGCCGAGAGAGTGGAATCCGTTTTCGTATCCAGCATTTCGCGCTTCCCGTCTATCTGCATCAAGGTCCCTCCGTTCTTTCCACGGATATGCAGGCTCAGATGGTCCGGATTTGTTTTGTTGAAAGCATGACAATTCAGGCACATGCCCGGCACCATGGTATTCTCCAGCAAGGGACGCTCCTCGAACGAAGCAAGGTCACGCTCATAAATGCCCATCTTGCTATAAACTTCATATCCGGGAGCCAGCTTGCGGTATACCACCCCATAATCTATAGGATACGGACTGACATACATGGGAAAAGAGCGGTACTGTTTCCACTCGCCGTCTTTCCGGATACATACCGTAAACAGAAGGCTATCACCCTTGTTCTCCTCCAAAAGCTCTTGCCATGCATCTTGCGGAAATGATACTATTTTATCATTTACGTGCATCTCTCCGGACTTTCCTCCGGTCACGGTCACATCCACACGTTCGTACGCTCCACCAATACAATTGAAATTCATAGGAGCAATGGTTGCAGGAATAGTCACACCGATATAGTCGGGATAGATATCCGGCCATTCATCCACCCTTTCCGGGGAAGTCACCGGATTGCCGCAAGCGGCAAACCACCATGCAGCCATTATGCAAACAGCTATATTCTTCATCTTTTTCATTTTACTTTCTTAGTAGCAAATAATTCCAGTATGTACTGCCGAAACGCGCCTCCAACATCTGCCGGGCATTCTGCTGCGAGGTATATATCCGCGCAAATTCCGTTACATCCCGCACCACTTGGGGCGAAATGCTCCACGGCATACCCTGGAAGTTCTTGTGCGTCTGTGTCCATACATATATCAACGCCTCTTGATAGCTGCGGGGAATATGGTCGTAGCCGGCATGCTTACCCAGCGGATAGTACTTCATGAAACGTTCCAAATCACGTTGCTGCAGGACATAGGCCAGCATATACTCAAATGCCATCCGGTTCCGGTGGTTGTGCTGGTAAAGCAGCCCCAGCATGATGTCCGTTTCCTGGCTGCTGAACAAGAAGTCTTCCGTATAGCGTATCTGCCTTAACCAACCCCACTCCTTGTGGGCATTGATTTTTTCCTCATTATACAGATAGGTCATGGCATCCTCTGCCCAATCCCTGTAGAAGATTGTCTTCCTCAACAAACGCAGGTACTTGGCTGCCACTTCGTATTGCCCGTTTATCAGGTTCGTCTCTGCCAGACGCTTGAAGCAACGGCCACTCTTGTTGAAGTTAGGTATGGCCTCCATCGCCTCAAAAGTGAAACGCTGTGCCGTATTGACCATACCCAAATGATAGTATGCCTCACTGGTGGGCAACGGAGAAGTAAAATCACGCTGAAACTCCGGCAGCAGCCCTTCCGTCCCGTTCTGGTAAAACTCGAACATACGGTCGCCCATCTGTCCCGTCTTTCCCAAAGCAAGATTCAGGCAGGTCACGCCGAAAGGTGAAACCGGTGACTTCTCTTCTGCCTTTTCTATAATCTCCTGCCATTGTTTATTACGTACCAGCTGGTCATACTCCATCGCTTCCTCTTTATCCATATCGCAACCGGCCGCCACGTAGTAATAGCCGAACAATGTTACCGCCACCACTTGCAGAACTCCATAAAATACCGGCTTCTTCTTCAAAGCGGGCAAAGCGGACAGCAGGAAGGGGAGAACAACCAGTAATACGGCAAGCCCTATCTCTATCCAGGGAATCACTGCCGGGAAACGGTAATATCCTATACCACCCATCAGACGGTAAATGGGGAATTGTACCCACATGCTTGCCAATAGCGGACAACCGATACCCCACAATCCTACACCCCAGAACACTCCGACACCACCCCAGAAATTCTTACCTTTAAGATTCAACCGGAACTCGCGTACAATCACCCAGCCCATAAAGATGAAGTGTGCCGCACCCGCTGTCCAGTAAAGCAGCGGAAGGGCTATCAGAATGTATGCCACACGCTGCCACTTCCCTTTCAAATCTGCATACCAGCAGGATGCAGACAATGCTAACAGCAGAGCCACCGCCAATGACAGCATCGCATTTTCATCACCCATGAAATGCCACAAGACAATGATGGGCAGAAAACTCAGCGGATAATACACATCAGCCGCACCCTGCTCCTTCGCCAGTTTCCAAACCAACCGTTGCAACAACACGTACAAAAAAGCCAGAATACAAGCTCCCGCCCACACGTGATAATAGAACTGCGTCAGATACTCTGCGATATAATCGGCCAACCCACCGGGAACCACTATCCGTTCCCACCAGTAGTCGGCATCGAACAAGAAAAGCTGGAACTGCTCCTGATAGGAAATATGGGCCGGATATACGCTTCCCCAAAAGAGAAGCACCGCTACGCCAAAAAGTATCGACAACCCTATCTTCCAAGTCTTTTTCAGAAATAATAACATTTTCTATTTACAATTTATTATTTACAATTTGGTACTCTCTGTATGTCTTGTCATTTGAATTCCTCAGCCTTCAGTTGCCGGTTTATCCGCTTGATGGAAGAAGCATCAAAAGGAACGGGAGTAGCCGACAAATCGGGGATATTGTAGGATTTCAATGTCAAATCGTCTTTTTCAGGGTCCGACTGGGGTAGCACAAAAGGCTTATGCGCCTTCCCTTCGGCATCCAGATAGGCAAAATAAACCCGCCCGTACTGCCCGTCACCCCGCTTGCTGGCAAAGGCAAACCAACGGCTGCCTGACGACCAACTGTGATAAGTGTCCGAACGGTTGGAATTGACCATTGGCAGGGAATCGATGGCACCCGTCTGCAAATCCATCAGCTGCAATTCCGTCTCCCGGTGCCAAATGGGGAATGTTCCATAATCAGCAACGGTATAGAGCAGGTAGCGGCCGTCCGGTGAAGCTTTCGGATGACACACGGAGCCTTTCTCCAGCCGGGCATTCCAAAGGGTATCCACGCGGTCACCCCATGCGCCGTGATTGGCATCGAACGCAATGCGGCAAAGCGAATAGCGTAATTGCTGTACGCTGTCCGGCAATGGAACAGTCGGAGCTGAGCAGTAATATATCCATTTCCCATCGGCAGAGAATGTGGGAAAAGTTTCCAATACGGTGGAATCCGCCGTAAGCGGAGATAGAATCATCCGGTTTCCGTCAAAATCGGCGACAGCCAAATCGGAGACGGTATCGTAAACTTCCAGACGGCGGTTACTTTCCGTATGGAACATGGGAATAATCACATTAGACGAGAACACACCATACCGCCCGTCAGGATGGAAATCCCCGTAGACAGCCGCAGATATCATCTGTTCATTCTTCAAGGCAAGCTTACGGAGCTTGCCGTCACGGTTCAGGACAGTCCCCCCTCCCTCACCCCGAAGATGGAACATCGAAAGGTTGCCACTATTTCCTCCGTGCACATGACAGTTCATGCACTTGCCGTCTGTCTGACTGTTATCCGCCAAAATACGCTCTTCGAAATTCTCAATACAACGTTCACGTATCTGCAAGGTATTCCATACCTCATAACCGGGCTCTATCAGACGGTAACTGACATAGGCGTCAAGCTTGTCCGCCACTACCTGCCATGCAAAGGAAGGATAGCGCAGCCAGCGGCCGTCGGTACGGGCAGTAACAGTTACTTCCAAAGTATGTTCCTTCTCCGCTTCAAGCAATGCACGCCAAGCTTTCAAGGGGAATATCGCCTTGTTCCCGCGCGCATTTATCTCCAAGCTGTCCGATGCTCCCTTTACACTCACGCATACCGCATCCACCCCTTCATTCCGCACAAGGAAATTCAAAGGAGCCACATTGTAGGGAATGGTTACATCCTGATATTCCGGATAGAGCACCAATAACCGGTCTGCAGGCTGTACAGACTCCGGACGGGGACTGCAAGCATATAGGCAGTAGCACAGTAACAGCCCCACAACAACTTGTATATATTTCATATCTATGTTCATCATAAATCACTTCCCCTTTTTCATCGTAGCATAGTGGAAATAAAACCAATATGTTTTTCCGTATTTGGCTTGCAAAGGGGCACCATTACCACCATTCGCCTCGTACAGTCGGGTATAATCGCCAAATTCATCCAATACTTGAGGCGGTATATTCCATTTTTCCACTTCATCCAACGAAGCCTTTTTCCCGGCAAGATAGATAAGTAAACCTTCGGCATACAATCTGGAAGGAAACTTCTTTGCAGCAAACTCCCGATAATCTCCGGCGAAAGCCCCAATATCCTTATTCAGCAAATCAAAGCAGAGAAGGTAATCGCATGCCAACGTATTATCAGGATTGTTACGCAACAGATGACGAAGTGAAAGCGGAATGTCGGCAGAAGAACGCAAAGTATCCGTTGCAGGCAACAACAACCGCTTCCGTTCCAGCCATTGGCAGACTTCGGCCGTCTGTTTTCCGGGAATACGTCGTTCTGCCCAATCACGGTAACACATTGTCTTTTGCAGGAGACGAAGATATTTCATAGCCGCCGCCTCATCACCGTTCACCAGGTTGATTTCCGCCAAACGCTTGACAGCTCTTGCCCCGGTGTGGTGCGGAGAAAAAATCATTCCCAGAATGGCGGCATGTTCAGCCATCGTCATATCTCCCAACGCAAACCAGACTTCATTGGCTGCATAAATAGTGAGGTAGGTAGAATGGGGAGCCACGGGCAGAAACAGCCCTTGCGAAGCCGGTTGATAACCATCCATCAGCCGGTCGGGAAGTCGGTCCTGCTGTGCATTCAGCAAATTATAATAATAGGCAGTGAACGGAGAGCGGTATTCACCCTCCGCCAACAGTTTCCGTACTTTTTCCGAACGGCCGAAATACATTTCCGAATCCAACGCCAAAAGATATTCTCGCCCTAAATCGGGCATATTGTACCATCGTGACGACCAATCGCCACAGCCAAACAGCCAATAGCCGGACAATACCGCCAATATGCTTACCGCTAAGCCCGACTTCCACGAACGTCGCATGCAGCTACGACACAACAACAAAACACCTCCGATACCGGTTAAAGCGATTGTGCCGGAAAGCGGATAACTCAATCCGCATTGCCTTCCTGCCTCCCAAGCCACCGCCAACACCGTAGGAATCCACGCCCAACGTCCCATGTACGGGACCAACAAACGGAACACCACCACTCCCCAAAGCAACAGCACGACAGCCATTATGGCCGGACCACCCCCTTCGTAATAAAAGAATTGAGTGAGGAAATCTCCTGACAGACGTGCCAGAGCCGCCGGATGCCGCAGATACCCGGCCAATGGTTCGGTGGCAAGCAAAAAGAGTTGTGTCTGCTCCCGATGGAACAGATGATAGGGCAATATCCGGAAGAAAAAAAGGAACAACGCCAAAGCGCCGATTCCTGCCGCTCCCCATTCAATGTATTTCCTTCTGCAAGCTTTCATCCAACAGTTTTTGTTGTTCTTCCGTCAAGGAGCCACGCACCATCTTCCGCATGAATATTCCCAACGTATTGTTTCCCTGCTCTTTCAAAAACAGAAAGTTCGTTTCCTGCTCCTGCATCCTCAGACTGTCACGTATCTGTATCAGATGCAGTGAATCTTTTCCGGTGGCATTCCGTAGTCCCGTCCGGATGAAATGGTAAGCCTCTTGCTTCTTTTCCCTCCCCTCTTTCCATTTCTGAAGGGCATCATTTTGCGGAGTGCCCGTTACCGAGCCGACAGAGTCGGCCTTCACATGTATGGTTCCCGGCTCCGTCACCACCAGCAGTTCCTGGATGTAGATACGCAGCAGATGGCGCAGACGCAACACCCTCATCTCCTCCCCTTGTCCGGAAAAAGAAAAAGAGGCATTGGTTATCTTTACAGAATCCACCCGCCCCGGCGCATTCTCCATCGGCACGAGGTATATCCATTCCCCGTCGTATTTCAACGACGGCAACGTTCCTTCAATCACATAATTCTGTCCGGAATTTTCACAACTTGCCCAAAGAAGGCAACTGATACAGAAAAGCAAGATACGTGTTTTCATCCTTATACATTAGAATTTCAACAAAGGTA
Source organism: Bacteroides sp. 4_1_36 (assembly GCF_003466325.1). Taxonomy (NCBI): domain Bacteria; kingdom Pseudomonadati; phylum Bacteroidota; class Bacteroidia; order Bacteroidales; family Bacteroidaceae; genus Bacteroides; species Bacteroides sp. 4_1_36. The sequence continues at coordinate 56,775 of NZ_QSOX01000015.1, read as the reverse complement.
GACGTTTACCAACTGTCAGCCTAATATTCAATTAACCAAAGATAATATTTTTAATCAGAGATTTTCTTCACCGCCATACACTCCATTTCCACCAGCCACCCCGGACGACAGACGGGAGCCAACGTGACAACTCTCGGAATATCGGGAAAACGCTTGTCAAACATCTCTTTCACTACAGCATAGTCCGCAATATCACGCAGATAGACAATGATATGCCCCACATCTCCAAAGCCGCAGTCAGCCTCTTTCAGCAGAGCTTCCACATTCTCCCACATCCGTTCTGTCTGACGACGTACATCTCCGGCATACAGCACTTCCCCCCGGTTGTTGATACTCGCCGTACCGGAAATGAGCACTTGTCGGCGGTCGTCGTAATCCACCGCCGTTCCCCGTTCGAAACTGACTCCATACTCATAAGTGGGATTCAAGTGTGTGCGGGCATAGAGATATTTGATTTGTCCGGGCTTTAATCCCGCTACGGCAAAAGCGTCAAGCATCACCAATGCCTTCGGGTCGGCATGACGCCCACCGATACCGGTACTGGCAATATAGTGCGTGTTCTCCGTCAGGTTCTGGGTGACGAACATCTCATTACGTGCCTTCACAACCCCGGCATAATTGCAATCCACATTCTGCACAAATATCCAGGTACGCAGGCAATTGTCGGCCAGAGTACACCCTTCCTCCATCAGTTGCATGGCATAGTCGTTGAGCAAAAGACGCATCTGGTATTCCGAATTGGCGGCACGGTTGAAGCTGCCTCCCATCCAGAGCTGGCGGTAAGCACCGTGTTTCACTTCATACAGTCCGTTCGGCAGCACTCGTGTCTGCACATCGGTCTGCAGATAGGCCCACAAAGCAATCTTGGTACCATCCAGCGGAGGCTGTTCCACCACAGACAGCGCGCAATCGGAGCTTTCTGCCGTAGCGGCAAGCAACAGTTCCGCTTGGTTGGCGGCATCACTCAGGAAGTATCTTTTAAAAACCGCCACGGCTCCGGACAGTTCTTTTTTCAGTAAAGCGGCATACGCATCCAACACGACATTCATCTGCTCACGGTAGGTCTGTTTCGGGTCAGTGGCATGTATCATCACATGGTATTCCGTCACTCCGCCGGTCACAACAAATGCAGCCACTTCCGCCCTGCCTGAAGGATAAGAATATGATGTGTATTTCATATCATTAACAAGAGATTGTTTCAATCGCAAAGATAAGTTTTTTATCCGACAAGAAGTAGTGAAAATCGCAACTTTCGCTTGTTTTGTTCTTATAAAAAAGTTACTTTTATAGAAATCTATAAAATATACAGTTATTATGAGCGAAAATATTTATCCCATCGGCATCTACAACCTGAATTAATAGGAATCTATGTCAATCCGTAATGAGACTATAAACCGGCTTTCTCTTCCTTCACCCCTTCACCTTTCGCATTATTTCCCTATCGTTCAACCCTTTCCGGTGAAACTTCTTTTTTCCTTCTCACCACCTCGTATACGTTGCCGTACTTCGTATGCCGGCGTTTCAGTCCCGCCCGCAACAGCACCGAGCCGAACTGCACGGGATTGCTGCCACGCATCAGGGCGGGATGCGTTTTTTGCAACTCGTCAAAGATGTCGGCGGCAGTCAGGTCGATGCTCTTCTCCGCCGGAAGCGGGGCACGGAACAAGCTGCGAACCGCCTCCTCGGCAAGGCTGACACGATAGAAAGCCTCGTTGTGCCGTTGCAGTTCCTCCTCCTCCGACTTGGTGAACCAGCTGCGCCGCCCGGCAATGAGTTCCGCTTTCAGTTGGGCAAAAATCTGGTCGTGCTCTATGCCTATGCAGTCGATGTTGTGCTTCACCTCGATGCAGAGGAAGCGCCGGCTCCCGGTGGGGTCGGTCAGCAGGTCGAACCGGTTGCTGGTGCCGATGAACGAAGCGATACGGGGCAGTTGCCTGAAGTTCTGCTGATAGGCCTTGCGGATGTTAAGTACCGACATCTGCATCAGATTTTTCAGTAAGGGCATTTTGTTGTCAGCATACTTGTCGAACTCGTCCATATTGAGCAGCCCCATTTCCGCCAGCATCCTCTCGGCTTGTCCCTGCGAGGTCAGTTTCAGGTTGTCGGTGTAGTAGCGTGCCAGCACGTCGGGCATCAAGGCACGACAAAAGCTGGATTTCCGTCGTCCCTGCTCGCGGCTGACGAGAACGGGAGCCACGCTGTTGGCATGCAGTCCGGACACGCCCATCCATTGCGAGGCAAGTCCCAGCATCCAGGTATGGAATCCCCGCACCCAGTGAGGCCGAGAAGAGACGCGGCAGGCAAGCGCAGTCAGCCGGTCCTTGCCGTCCCAGTCGGGCAGTTCGTCCATATAGAGCAGGAAGGGATGGTAGGCAGGGATGTAAGTGGAATAGACGTATCGGTTCAAGTCCTTGTCCCAGCAAGGAATACCTTCGGCATGGGCTTCGATGCAGAAAGTGTTCAACTCGCGCTTGCCCACGGGGGTGAAGGCGGCAGAGCGTTGTCCGGCGGGGCGGAACTCGGTTTCATCCGTCAGCAGATTATAGCGAAAGTCGTAGCGCGAAGTGAGGAACTCCTCGATGTCGCCGCTCAGTGCAGTCACGGTGCTTGCGGCTTTCGCGCTCCGGCGGCGCTGCTCTTCCCGCTCCTTCCAGTTTCGGTCGGTCGTTTCTTTTTGTGCGTGTTTCAGCCTTTCGGAAAAGGCTATCAGTTGTCCCGCTTCCTTCAAGAGCCGGTGTTGCTGCAAAGTCATCAGTTTTTTCTTCATAAATATTTTTTATTAAAATGATTATTGGGAGGTTTCGAGGAAGGGAATCATCCTTTCTTTCCTCTCGCCTCTTCGCCAAAGTTACTGCCTGCCGAGGGCGTTTTGCAAACCATTCTCCGCTTATTCTTCAAAAATCATTCCTGCCGACAAACATACTTATTTATGCTTCGGAACCCTTTATTTTCAGTACCTTTGCACGGTTCTTTATAAGTGAACGCCCCGGGTCGTCCAATCGACTGACTTAGGTCGTTCAATCGAACGACCCGGGTTATTCGTTCGGCCGACCGGAGTCGTTCACTTACAGGAAGACACTTCCGAGGGAAGAAACAAGTATGTTGAACGCACTAAAACCTATTGATATGGCAATACTATATGACTGGTACGAGAATCCGGGCACTAATGAGGAAGCCCCTGAAGAGAGAGGCCTCCATCCCCGCCCGTTGCTCAACGGGAAAGTAACCATGCGGCAGCTCTACAACCGCGTGCATGCCCGCAGCTCGCTCACGGTGGGCGACGTGATGAACGCGATAGACTGCCTGGCGCAAATTTGCGGCGAAGAACTGCGCGACGGCCACGAGGTGCACATCGAAGGGCTGGGCTACTTCGCCCCCACCCTGGAAGCCACACAGAAAGTGACCCGCAGCACCCCGAACAAGCACCTGAAACTCCGGCTGAAAAGCATCAGCTTCCGTCCCGACGTCAGGCTGAAACAAGCGATGACGGGAGTCAATGCCATCCGCAGTAAATACACCCGCCACTCCCTGAAGCTTTCGGAAGTGGAGATAGACATGAAGCTGAAAGAATACTTTGCCGACCACGACGTGCTGATTCGCAGTGACTTCCAAGCGCTCTGCGGCATGGCGCGCACCACCGCGAACGTCCACCTGAAACGGTTGCAGCAAGAGGGCAAGCTGAAGAATGTGGGGAAGCCCACGCAACCCATCTACCGGGCCATGCCGGGATACTACGGCGTGTCGCGCGATGCAAAGGCGGGGCGATGAGGGTGGAAAGCGGTTTCACCGGGAAAGCCAATGAACAGGAGGATGGGAGAAGGAGGTGAAGGAGATGCAGGGATAAAAAGAAACATTCTGCGCCCTGAAATCAGGGGTAATACAAAAAGGAATGTGAATTGCATCCGGAAAGGCAATAGAGAATGAATGCGAAAAGGCGAATCTCACGACTCGCCTTTTCCTGATTTAACCATTAAACAATTGTACTATTCGGTTAATGCATTTACAATTATCCGATGTTACGGGCGACTAATAAAGTCGGGGGGTAACGACAACTGCTTTGAGTTGAATAATTCATTTATAGATTATTCTTAAAGTGCCTTTTTAGAAAACACAATGGAGAAGAATGACGCAGGAACTGTGAAAGTCCTACCAGCAGAAAGCGGTTGTCTAACATTTCCATACTCCAAATAAATATAATTTCCATTGGTAGCACTCAAAGATTTTATAGTGTATGTGCCTGGCTTAATGTAAAAGTAATGAGCACCGCCTATATGTCCGGTATAATTAAAGATACCATATTCTTTTTTGTCAGAATCAACCAACACCCCACCGCCGTTTGTCTCTATTCCATACACTTTCATTATATTGTAACCTACTTTGGAAGGAGGAACATTATCATCAGTACCCGATGCTTGAACAATACTTGGAGTAGAGATTGTTCCTATATAATTTAAAGAAATATAGCCACCTCCTGTCACTTCGAAAATTGTACCAACCGTAAGTGCGCCCCAATTAGATTGTGCTGTACAATCCTCTAAAGCGACCACGCGGTAAACGCCATAAGCCAAGAAATAACAATATGGAGCAGCATTTGGGGTAGTAGTTCTCAAAACATACTGTTGACCACTTTCGTCACAAACAGTTATGCTTACGGCTACCGAAGCGTCAGCACCTCCTATCGGAAGTACAACCCGAGCATATCCGGTTGGTGTGGGAGGTACATTACTATCCATTGTATACGGTCCCAAAACATCCGCTTTAACAAAAAGAGCACAGAAGAACAGTAATATCAAAAAGAAAGTTCGTTTCATTGTTGCATTTTTTTAATTAGTAATAAAAGTATACGAGTGGTCGTTACCCACCCGTACCTTTCAATATTAACTATTTTTTCTTGAAGTTCCAGAACCATGCCGTACCCCAAGCGCCAGCACCGGGTTCAGGAGCACAAAGACGAAGTTCATCTTCTGTAATCTTCAAAATATGATACTCATACTGACGTGCATTTCCTTGATTCGGCTGTATACCTAACAATGGAATAGTACCAGAGAACTCCATAGTACCTACATCCCAACCGGATTGCACCACATCTTCTGACACCTTGACAGAACCACTTTCACCACGACTTGTCTGAACACCAGTCAAACTAAGTGAGAACCAACCATTTAATCCATCATCAGGCAATCCTTTTCCTACAGCTTGTTCATCAATTTGCCCTCTACCGTTTCCGACATCTCCCACAGCATCACAAATCCACCAACCGGGGCCGGTATTGCCGAGATAACCTCCATTACCCCAACAACCGTCTGCAGCTTCTGTATTCCAGACCCAAGTGGTTGTTCCATAACCACCGTCCGGAGTTGTGCCGAATACATCAGCATAAATAGCGGGAAGATCTGTATACTCCGTTACTGCTATTGATTTGGAAGCCGATTTTGTTATGGAGCCGTCCGAATTAATGGTTGTTACATATACTTGCAATTCTTTATTAGGAGGAGCTACTTGAACCGACGGAGCCGTACCTTCTGCCAACTTGATATCAGACGTAGCATCATAAACCTTCACATAACGTGACGGAGTAGGAACAATCTGAATGTTGTTGTTTCCCTGGTTCTTGGCCACAAGTTCAAAAGTAAGATTTTCCGGTGTGACATTGGGATCCGGACTGATTTCATCCACTATCGGATCGCAAGCCACCAGCAGCATTGCAAACAAAGGTATTGCGAATAATATCTTTTTCATATCTTTTTTCATTTTAAATTCATATTCTATTCTTGCCAACCATTATACTCAGCACTTGCATCCGTATAACCCTCATTTTGTTCTACCTTTCCTTCATTCAGGAGGACTTGGTTTTCGGGAATCTTCTGGAAACCTGCCGTAGCCTTATAACGTGCGGCATAACCACCGTTCTGCGCCACATTACGGCTTTCAGCCCCATTTGTATAAACCTTTGCTCCCGTCTGTCTTTCAAGGGCATCGGCAGCAATATGCCAACGGCGAATATCGTTCCAGCGAGTACCTTCAAAACATAATTCCCAACGGCGTTCATTCTGCAATGCAGCCAACGAATATGTACCAATAGGTTCAAGTCCGGCACGACTACGCACTCTGTTTATACCGGAAACATCTTCCTTCAATTCAGACTGCATCAACAATACATCCGCAAAACGAATCAAAACCAAATCATGAATAGAACCGGTTTGCATCAGATTATCATTAATCCAGCCGTCGGCACCATACATTATCTTCTCAAATACCGGCTCAATCGTTTTATTTCCAGCCGCATCCGTACTATAAGCCATGATAGAACCTATTTTCATCTGATAATAATCCGTTTCTTGGATAAAGCCGTCACCACCACCTTTATTATAACTCGGCATATCCTCCGTCTTGAATACGGAGGCCGGACGACGGGCATCATCTTGTTCTGCCACACTCCAATCATTATAAAAATTGGGAGCTACAGGACCGGCACCCCATCCTTGTCCGAAGGGGAAAGAATTGGCCTGATCATTGCCACGTACACCAAAATGCAGAGCATAACCGTTACCATAACCGATAGTAGTGCTCCAAGATGCAAGTTTATTATATTTAATGGCAAACATGGATTCGGGATTTACCGCTGCATCATCTTCTACCCACTTCAATCCCTGACCGGCAGTAAACGGAAAATCTTCTACCGTACATTTATTGGTATATGCCCACAAATTACGAAACTCAGGAACAAGACTATAACCAGAATTATTCACACAATCATCAATATACCCAACCACATCCTGCTTGGTCAAAGTTGTCCCATCAGGCAAATCAACTGAAGTCAACGGACTATAGTTCGTACTAACCAAATCGTTCAGAGTTTCACCATTGCCATACATACCAGTATAATACAACCAAGCACGTCCTAACATAGCTTCAGCCGTATATTTATCAACATGCCCATCCGACTTGCGAACAGCCGGCATATTTGCAGCCGCATCGCGAAGATCCTGCAGAATCTGCCCCCAGATAACAGCGGCAGTCGGAGGAGTAGTATCTTCGGGCAACAAAGCAGTAATCACCAAAGGTACGCGCCCATACATGGAAGCCAACTCGTAGTAATAAAAAGCACGAAGGAACTTGGCTTCGCCCTCAGCCTGCGCTCTTACTTCCGGATCCATTTCAATACCAGCAAGAGCCTCCAACAACGTATTGGCACGGTTGATTCCTTGATAGCGAGCCACCCAGTAGTCCTGCGTAGCATTTGTACCCGTATTACAAATAAGGTCCAAAGATTGCATCAACTTATCATTGGGACCACCACCACCCAACATATCATCGCAAGCCAGCAGAGAATTATACAAGAAAGACTGCTGTGGAAAAGCATTGACATTATTCAGGTTCTGATATATGGCAGCTAAAGCCTGATTGGCATCTTCAGCCGTTTTAGGAAAATTGGTCGTATCTTTTTCCGTCAGACTCATCGAGTCCAAGCTACAAGAAGCAAACATTCCTGCTATCATCAAAGCTGCACCTATTAAATATGCTATTTTTTTCATCGTGTATCAATTTTAGAATTTAACATTAACACCTACCATATAAGTACGAGGTTGAGGATAGTTACCTACATCAACACCGGTTACCCACGGTTCTTTGTCATTGAGGGCTCTACCATTCTCCGGATCCATCCCTTTATAACCGGTAAAAGTAAATAGATTCTGTGCAGCAGCATACACACGAAGTTGCTGGAACGGACAGTTCTTCCAAATTCTCTTGAAATCGTATCCTATAGTCAGATTTTGAATGCGAACATAGTCGGCATCATCAATATAAATATCTGAAATGGCCTGGAAATTCTGTCCACTATTTCCCGGCGCAAGCAGCGGATATCTGTTTGAGGTTCCTTCGCCATGCCAGTAATCGTAAACTTCTGTCGTATAGTTTTCATACTGTCCATCTGAGAACTTTCGCCAAGAGCGAGCTACCTGTGCACCAAAAGCGCCATAGGTTGTTACAGAGAAATCAAATCCTTTATATTCCGCACTTAACGTAAGACCCATTGTCACGTCAGGATGAGGATTACCCAAATCAGTCTTATCGTCATCATTAATCACCCCATTTCCATCAACATCCACAAACTTCAAATCACCCGGTTTAATACTTGCACCTTGCTTAGAGTTTGCCGCATTTCCTTTACAATTCTGGTCAAGATATGCCTGCAAGTCATTCTGGTTCTGAATGACACCATCCGTCTTATAACCATAAAAATAGCCAATAGGATGTCCTTCTTCCATACGGACAAACCGACCCGTACTTTGAGCCAACAAATCATTACCGCCTTCAATAAAATGATTGGCGTTATTAACCTCCGTTACTTCATTCTTATTATAGGCCATATTGACATTCACCCCATACTTGAACTCCTTACCAATCTGATCTCTCCAGCCCATTGAAAGTTCAAGGCCAGTATTCTTTACCGTACCAGCATTTTGATATTGAGTAGCGAAACCGGAAGCCGCATTGGTACCCACTTCCACTAACAAGTCTTTCGTCTGCTTGCTATACCAGTCCATGGTAAAACTCAGACGGTTATCCAAGAAACGGGCATCAATACCGATATTGGTCTGTTCTGAAGTTTCCCATGTCAAATCGGGGTTAGCCAAACGATTCGGGTAAGCTCCGGTTGTACCTCCATTCTTATCCGAGCCAAATGTATAAAGACCATAATCGCCAAACTCGTAACCGGCACGCCAATTTGAATTAGGGATATTGTCATTACCATTCTGTCCCCAACCAGCACGGACTTTCAAGAAACCAAGCCAAGAAGCAGTATTCTTCATAAAAGCCTCGTTTGAAATAACCCAACCAGCAGAGAATGATGGGAAATATCCCCATTGATTGCCTTTCGCAAACTTAGACGAGCCATCGGCACGAATGATAGCAGAAAACATATAAGTTTCCTTAAAGTCATAATTCAAACGTCCAAAATAAGACATCTTAGAACCATAATCCGAGGGATAACCATTTACTGTAGCAGTAGCTTTACGTTCTGTATTATGCAAATAAGCATGTGTAAAGTCACCAAAAGCACTATTATAACCGGTTGCCTCTACTGATTCGCCATAAGTTGGTCTTGATTTAGAATACTCTGTACCAGCCAAAACATCAAAATGATGTAAGTCTGTAATATCAAACCGATAACTCAACGTATTAGTCAAACTCCAGTTCCAACCCAAAGACACGTTATTTATCGTTTGGTCTTTATCACGGCTATCTCCCTGATTATTAATTTGGTAAACGGGAAGATATGAACGCCATGAACTTGACCATTGTTTGTAACTAACCTGACCTTTATAAATAAGATTCTTAAGTGGTTGTACTTCCAGATATGCCGCTGTGTTCAGATTAAAATTCTTATTCTTATTATTCCCAGCCTGATTATATACCATGTGAGCCATCGGATTAGAAGCATATGCAGTATAATCAAGTATACCATTAGCACTCGTTCCAAAATTCTTCAAATCATCATACATGAAGAAATCACCATTTTCATTATATACAGGAATCAGAGGAATAGCACGCAAAGCATTAGAAAGGTCATTCGAATATTGATTACCTAACTGCACACCTTGATTCTGTTTGTGCTGATAATATATATTCTCACCAAACTTTATCACATCCACATCTCCCTTACGATATATCACATGCTCAGAATTAATGCGGAAAGTAAAACGACGATAGTCAGTCTTCACCGGACCACCGAATGCACCATCCTGATACTGATAGCCTATACCTGTCGAAAATTTGGAGAATTCAGAACCACCTGTTACATTCAACGCATGATTAGTAACCACAGCATTTTTATTCCGGAATTCTTTTACCCAATCTGTACCAGGATTGGTACCATTCTGATAAGCAGTCAGCAAATCAGCATCTACGAATTTTGACCAATCATACGGTTGGCCTCCATTATTATAGGCCACTTGATCCATTACCGCCATATATTCTTTGGCATTCAACATATCAGGCATCTTATATATATTTGCCCAACCTATGTTTCCATCATAAGATACAGAAACCTTTCCTACCTTACCCTGCTTCGTAGTAATAAGGATAACACCGTTGGCACCGCTCGAACCGTAAATTGCACAAGATGCAGCATCTTTCAACACGTCAATACGTTCAATATCGGCAGGATTCAAGGCGTTAATATCGCCACCGGCTACACCATCAATAACGTAAACTGGAGCTGTATTTCCGTTAGTACCAGCACCACGAATATTAATTTTAAACCCATCACCCGGCTGACCGGAAACGGCCTGAATATTTACACCCGGAGACTGGCTTTGTAAAGCGCCCAATGCCTGCGTAGTATTTAATTTTGCGATGTCTTCGCCTTTTACCTCAACCGTAGCACCTGTCACCAGTTTCTTCTTCTGTACACCGTAACCCACTACGACTACTTCATCCAACAATTCCGTATCTTCCTTTAGCTGAATCTTGAAACTAGTCTGGTTACCTACCACTATTTCTTGCGGCTGATAACCGATAAAAGACACAACAATCGTTGCTCCCGGCTGAACATTCAATGTGAAATTACCGTCAATGTCGGTAATGACACCATTTGTGGTTCCTTTCTCCAATACATTGGCACCGATGACCGGTCCCATTGCATCTGTTACAGTACCTGTGATTTTTTTTGCTTGCTGCACAGCATCTATTGCATCGACCGATGCGGCGAAAAGTTGCGGAGTATAAGTCAGGCTGACAGCCGAACAGATACCCACGAGCAGCGCGGTTCTTCTGAAATTTAAATTCATACTTGTATTTTTCTTAGATTAATGAATTGGTATTGCCTGGCGGCATCTACCGTTTAATATAAGGTTAAACTTCTCTTTTTGAGGAAAAATTAAATATACCTTATTCTATAAAGTGGTTGGTATACATATCACTCCTTTCTCATAGGCATTTTTCATTTCATTAGCGGTTAAACATTATATGATTATTATCAAATTTTAATTAGGCTTGACAAAAGTAGACTTTTAGCAGCAAACCTTATAATACTATTTTATCAAATAACGACACTCATTTAACATCCATTACTATTTTTCCTAAAAAGTATAAAGCATGAATTCTATAACCAACAACTAAAAGCTATAAAAGACAGAAAGGGTTGCCCCGATACTAACCAGAGACAACCCTTTCTATTTTATTATTAAAAATTGCTATTCCATAGAAGGAAGCTCTTCACGGGAAACAACAAATTCCTGGCTCATAGCATCCTTCCACCATGCTTCATCAGCATGGACTACCGGGCTACCATCCTCATTTGTCCCGTCATACCACGGCATGAACCAACTCCAACGTGCACCAGATGCCCATTGTTCGGAAATAAGTCCGACCGTACCACATTCACTCAGCGAAACAATCTTGTTTCCATAATTTTCGGCAATGGAAGTATATTCTGAAACACAATCTGCAGTTTCCTTATTATAAACATCACGTCCCACGATGTCTACATATTGATCTCCCGGATACCAATCGGCATCATTGCCCTCGGTAGTCCAAACCCAGATAAGATTATCCAATCCTTCAGTCTTGAAGTAATTGAACATAGCAATCCACAGAGATTTAAAGCTGGCAGCATCCTTACCCCACCAGAACCAGCCACCGGCTGCCTCGTGGAATGGACGCCACAATACCGGAATATCCGCATCTCTCAATAGCTTCAAGTAAGCGGCAGCATTTTTCAAATCTTCGGTAAACACCTTGTTTTCCCAAGTGCCTTCCACTGTGGCATTGGCAGCATCAAACTCCGTATCTGCCTTATAAAAGGCATAATCCTTATTCGGGTCGAGAGCTGTACCGTTATTTTCAAGATAAACAGCAACTGCTGTATAATCATGTCCACCAATGATGAGACCACCTTCTTGCAGGGATTTCAAAACATCTTCGGTAATCACCAATGTATAGTCCCCGGATATGTCAAAATAATCAGTTCCTGAAGCAATCTCGCTCCAACCACTGTTTTTGAACGAACCTTGTGCACCCGCTGCCACATCCTTCACAGCCACGCGTATCACCTGACCCACTTGTGCATCAGCAAAGACAGCTTTTGCAGCATCATCCGTCATCTGTACATTTCCACTCCAATCACCCGGCATTACTGTCTCTCCTTCCCATATTTGGGTAGAAGAAGCTTCGCCTACAGCTTTCTTGGGTACATTCCAATGCCACATGGCAGCTACGATGCCACCTTTGTCAGACCAATCCTTAACAGGAGTAATGTCACCGTAATTAATCCAGTCTGCTCCAGCTACAGATGCCGGCAGATGAACATAGTCGAAACAGTTGATAGCCGGATATTTTCCAGTCCATCCATACACCTTTTCGGACATTTCCGTATTCCAGGCAACATTGGCCATCATAGCTGAAAGTGTCTTCGTCTCAAAATTATCCAGTAGATAATTGTACAGTTTCACAGCTTTGGCCGAAGTGGCAGCAACCAGCGTCTTGTCCAAAGCAACAGTAGAGAACTGAACCGATACAGCCGGAGCAGGCATCTGGTTCGGTCCGGTTACTATTCCCTCGGGGATAGAGAGAGAACAAGCCGTCTCTCTCCCGGGAACATTCACTTTTACAGTCAGTATATTGCTTGCGCCAAGTACATCGGCACTTATCAGTTCACCACCGGTAAACTTGATTTCGCTCAGATTGTCTGTTGCAAAGAATATATTCTTGTCATATTTCACCTCAATAGTGATTTCTCCCGTTTTCACTTTGGCTGCTCCACTTTCAGGAGTAGTAGACACCAATACCGGTGCATCCACTGCTGGGATATCATGATCGACATCAGTATCGCAGGAGGCAAAAGTAAAAGCTGCTATCAACGAAAGCATCCATTTTATATTCAGTTTCTTCATCTTAATTATGATTTTATTTCATTCTTAATCAGGGCATCCATAGTCACATTCTTCAAGCCACAATTCATCAATTTACAATCGTTATTTTTGTAAACGTCAAATCACTGCCCTGAATAATGATACCTACATTTGTCTGGTCTTCACAATCTCCTTGTTTAGCTTGAATATTATCAAGTATCTCCTGAGTCAACGTCAACTCCATCACACGGCTCTCGAAACTCCAGCCGTAAATGTCTGTCGGTACCATAGTCGTATCAAACAAAGAGAAAGCTATGCCACTCCAATCGCCATAGTTAAACTGAGCCTGTGCCCAAGTCTGGTCTTTCTGATCGAAATAGACTTTCATGACAGTGCCTGCCGTTACCTTGGCAAAAGATACAGCCGGTACCAACACACGTCCTCCATCACCCCAACTAATATCGAGCGGACCAGCCCAAACTGTTTCTTCATTAGCAACCACAAGAACATCATAAGCAATTTCACCATTTGAAGAAATCAGTTTCAGACTATAAGTTCCATTCAGTTCAGCCGGTACATTCAACATCAATACCCCTTTAGCCGCATCATTGATATACTGGACTGAAGCCTCATTCAGCAATACATTTGTCAGTTTATCAGCATTAACAATCTCAAGTTCCACAATTCGTCCCCGAACCAATTTGTCAGGCAATGCCGGCAAATAGGCGCATACCGGTTTCTCTATTGTCAGAGACGGTGCTTCCACAAATTCACCATTGGCCATTTTCAAAAGTAAGGCCCCAGTTTCGGCAGTTGTAGGTACAGTCAAAGAAATGGCAGTAGCAGTGGCATCGGATACGGTAACCTCCACATTACCACTGAATACAACAGCCGAAACTACATCCATATTTACTCCTTTGACAGTCAAAGCCTCTCCTGCCGGGACTGTCGCCGCACTATAAGAAATGTTTTCCGGCTTTGCCGTTGCAATAGATACGGCAGTTGCTTTTCCACTATTTGTATTCAATTGCAAATCACCACTAATAGCCGCAGCCGGCATCAAGACCTTTATTTCAGTCGAGTTTTGTGATTCCAATCCTACTGCTTCTTCTACACCAGGGAACGTTACATCAGTCACCAAATCCATATTGGTACCTTTCAAGGTAATCATATCTCCACCACGCAAGTTCACAGCAGGAACAGCCACTACGTTCGAAGGCGTAGCTACTACAACAGTAGCAACCACAACTTTTACATCCGAAGCAGGAAGTACCGTAATTTCTCCGTCCGAGACATTATCCGGCAATGTAAAAGTAAGTTCATCTCCTTCGGAAGAGGCAGTCATCGTAAATTCAACTTCATCCCCATTCGGCATCTGCACTTTCTTCACCAAATCAAAGTTTTCACCAGAAACTCGAATGACATCCCCCGGCTTCTTATCTACCAGGTCGAGTGGAGCCTCTACCGATGGCAAAGTAACCTCCAGTTCCCCTTCAGAATAAATCCAATTGGGGATTTCAGCTCCATCAGACAAGATGAACTTACCGGTCTGAGCAGAATCAGGAACAATAACTTTAATCTCCTGACGGCTTTGACTGACAAACTCATCAGCAGGCACTGTTACCTCGTCAGCAAATATCACTTCTTTAATCAAATTCAAATATTCACCAGTAATGGTCAATTCACTACCAGGCTTTACTTCTGCCGGTGCAAAAGCCTCCAAAGCAATCGGCTCCGTAAATGTCAACTCGGTTTTTGTTGTAATATCCCCTTTCGGAGTCTTCAAGACAACCAACCCCGGCTGGGCTGTCTGAGGTACAGTGACACGGATTTCCGTATCACTGACTACTTCGATGTCTGTTATATCGTCGCAACCGGGAATAGCGACCGCAGTCACTTTATCCATGCCACTGCCTAGGAAACGGAGTACACCGCCGCGGGATACGGGACTCGGTCCGAATACATTCAGACTGATTCCCCCTTTATATTGGTTGGTATCTTCATCATCCCCATTGTCGCAGGCCGTAAACGTCAAGCAACTGAAGAGCATCAGGCACATCATCCACAGTGCCGGAAATTTATATGTTTTATTCATATCAGTATTCTATTTAAAAGGTTATTCAATAGGTACCACACGGATGTTGTCAATCATAATCACCGGATTGCAATCCTTACCTTCCACACCACCTGCCCAGACAAAGAATGTCAATCCGGTCAGCATAGTCTTGTCAAAAGTTCTATCACACTTATTACCTTCATGCGTCTTGTTGAACTCGGACAGATTCATGGAAACGGTTGTCCATTTACCACCCGTATCATACGAACCCGTATTCTTCCAAGGCAACCACAAACCGCGCGGCACATTCGTATCACTAAAATAAGCATTAGTTCCCGTCGCATAAGTCACCACATCATTACCCGTAAACATCACTTGTAGAGCGCAAGACTGCCACGGATTGGAAGAAGGAATATTCACCTCGAATTTCAGTTGCAAGCCATTGACGCCATACTCCTCGAGCAGTTCTGCAAACTCAGGACGTGCAGAAAGTTCGGGATAACCGGCAGACGGTTCCGGCCAATAGTTGAACGAGAACTCATCTTCTGCCCAAGTAGCTCCGATAGCACCGTCAAGTGCTCCGGTGAGACAGATATAAGCACCGTCAATACTGTTTTCATCGGCTTCTCTCAACACCTTGCTACCATCACGCCAACCGTGGGCAATAGCCATACCGCCATGAGAACCGTCCCAGTCAAAGAGAATGTTACGTGTATCATAATAGCGGAACTTGGAACGTCCGGTACCATAAATGGACTTCACGTTGATATAGCCTGCAGGAGCATTGTCCGGAAGAATAAAGCTGACCGCAGTCTTGGTTATGTTCGTAATATTAGTCACTTCCACATTACCGGCCATCGTAATGGTCAGCGGCACATTCGGGTCATCAATGAAATAGTCACCAATCAGTGTCACCTCACTACCCGGCTTTGCAAACTCACAAGAAATGGAGTTCACGGTAGGAGCCGGAACCAACACCTTGAAATCATAATCTATGGTATCCTTTGCTTTGGTCACCATATAAATCTTATCAGTCACTACCGAAGGAATCTCTTTCGGAACATCTACCATAAGTGTATGGTCAGTGATGTAACTGGTATTAAGTATCGCCTTCTGGTCATTGAAATAGAGCTCGTAAACACTCCGCAGATTCTCACCGACCAGACAAATCGTATTCGCCATATAAGCCCCCGTCAGCAAAGAGTCTGCCGCTGCCGGATCAGGGACACGAACATATTTCAAGGTAGGCTTTCCCCCTGCCACTTCATATTTATCCGGTTCATCCTCACAAGCCGCCATGGAAAAGCCTGCTACAACAACAGCTGCCGCGAAGAACCAATTCGTATATCTATTATTTTTCATCTTTTCAAGCATTAAATTAATAACTGAATTCAGAACGTACATCTACGTGTACCGGGTCTTTCATCAAATTAGGATTGAACACCACGTCTTCTGTCGGGAACGGCAATGTAAAGCTGGAGACTGTCACATTCGGCGCCTTTGCATCCGGATTGTAACGGGTCTCGTCCGGATTCACCGTCCAACTGCCGTTTTCATAATAAGCCTTATAAGTAGTACCCAGACTATAATAAACATCACGGCGCTGTGCCTTCAACTCATTGATAGCACGCTGGGAATCATAATATGCCAAACGTACATAATCATACCAACGGTCGCCTTCGCAAGCCAGTTCCAGCCGGCGTTCCTTCCAGACGTCCTCCCAAGTAATGGAGGTTTTCGGAGTAACTCCCGGAATGGCACGGCCACGTACTGCATTGAAAGCATCCAGTGCACTCTGGTCTGTAGTAGAGGTAGCCAGTCCCATTTTCGCCTCGGCATATACCAGATAGATATCGGACAGGCGCAGGATATGGGTTGCCAGGCCGCTGTACATATTACCAGCCGATACGCCCAAGCCCAATACATGGTCATTATTGTTACCATAGAGATGCTTCACGTGATTGGCACCGGTAGGAGACTGGTAATCGCCATTAGGTCCTCCCTTACCATATTCGGCATCATAAATAAACCGCAGATAATCAAATCCGCCCTTGTCCTGCCAGAAATAATCGTATACATCACCTGCCATCATCATAGTAGCCTTACGACGGGTATCCGTATCCGAACGCGTCTCAGGACTTTCCAAAGCGGAAATTCCAAATGCATCCTGCAAATCAACCGACGGACCTGCATAGCCACCCCAGCAATCACCAAATTCATCGAATCCCACCATTGCCAAGTCCGACTGCAACGTATTCTGCTGTGTCCAGGGGTCACGTCCTGCCGACCAGTGCCAGGAGAAGAGACACTCTTCATTCTTGTTGTTTGCCAAACGGAAAACATCGGAATAGTTAGCCAGCAAGTTACGGCCGGAATTATTAATTACATCCTTGGAATATTCTGCCGCTTTCGCCAAATCATCCGCATTGCGGGTACCGGAAAGGCCACTCTTAGTCAGATACACCTTAGCCAAAAGACCTTCGGCACAATAGCGGTCAATACGTCCCGTTTCACCTCTGGCCGGAAGCAACTCCATAGCTTTCTCCAGAGTCATAATGATATATTCGTACACATCTGCTGCCTCCACTTTGAATTTGGAGTTATAATTACCGGAATTCAATTCGTCCGTATTATCATGGATAATGGGTACTGCGCCAAAACTACGTACCAAATAGAAGTAAGCCATGGCTTTCCATGCCAGACACTCGCCCATACACTGATTTTTCACTGCTTCTGACGCATTTGCCGTCTTCAAACGAGTATATACAGTATTGGCATGGCCAATCACTGCCCATAGAGAATAGGACATGTTCACAAGGTTTTCATCCGTACCATTCACCGTAAAATTCAAGTAAGGGCTGTTTCCCTCGTATACGTTTCCAGACAAGATTTCACCGACTTTAATAAAACCGCGCTGAAAGTCATACCAAGGTGAGTTATAAAGATAATTAACCCCCTGCACACATTGTTCGTCATTCTGATAGAAGTTCGATTCGTTATAATTGTCTTCGGTAGGACGGTTCAGGAAATCCTCGCATGAAACTGTTCCCATACCGAGTACAGCTGCAAACGCCCAATATTTAATATATCTGATTTTCATGTTTTCTTCAATTTAAAGTGTTAGAATGAAACGTTCAAGCCGAATGAATAAACTGTAGGAGACGGATAACGTCCGTTGTCCAAACCATAGACATTGACGCTTGAAGTGCTGGCACCAATTTCAGGGTCATAGCCGTCATAACCGGTAATGGTCAGCAGGTTCTGGATATTGGCATAGATACGCAAGTTGCTCAGTCCCAGTTTATCAATCGTCTTTTTCGGGAAAGTATATCCCAAAGAGATGTTCTTCAGACGGATATAAGAACCATCTTCAATATAACGGTCACTGATACGGTCGTTGTCATTCGGGTCATTGATAGTGGCGCGTGGAATGGAAGCTCCCGGGTTTGCCACCATGACGTTAGACACATCATTATACCACATCGTTCCATCTTCGTAGACCTTGTTCGGATTGATAGGAACAAGCTGTGCACGTCCGTTTACAGCATTCAGCTGGTTAGTCCAGGGAGAGTTCATATGTGTCAGCTTCATGGAAAGGTAGTTGTACACCTTGTTGCCATAGGAACCGTTGATGAAAACGGACAAGTCGAAGTTCTTGTAACGGAAAGTATTGGTCCAGCCAAAAGTAAACTTAGGCATCGGAGAACCGATATTGGTCTTGTCATAGTCGTCAATAACGCCATCGGGCACACCGTCAGGACCACTGATATCCTTATATTTCACATCACCCACCCATACGGTATTGGTACGGTCGAATACACCGTTTGCCGGGTACTTGGCAGGTTTCGGAGAAGTCTGAAGGTCCTCCAGGTCCTTGTAAACACCATCACAAACAAATCCATAGAAGTTATAAAGTGATTCGCCTACACTGGATACACTGACTACATCGGTCCACTGTCCGTAACCCACAATCTGCGCATTGGCTGTACCAGCCAATCCTTTCAGTTTGTTCTTGTTGAAAGAAATCTGGAAGTCAGAATCCCATTCAAACTTACCCGTAATAGGATGTGTGTTCAGAGAGATTTCAAAACCGGTATTCTCTATGTCACCATAGTTACCTTTCGGAGCAGCCAATGCAGAAGAGGCATTACCGGAAGTACCCATATAAGAAGGCAACTGCAACGGCATCAACATATCACTGGAAGTTTTCTTGTACCACTCTACCGTCAGGTTGATACGGTCGTGCAGGAATCCCAAATCCACACCGACGTTCCATTGCTCCTGGGACTCCCATTTGATGGAAGTATTCGGTATATTGGAGGGGCGATACCCCATACCCAGACCGGAAGGCATACGACTCATGGATGTACCCCAAGCATAACCACCGATGTTGGCATTACCAGTTTGTCCCCATCCCAGACGCAACTTACCGTTACTGATGACCTTCTTCAACGGTTCAAAGAACGTTTCGTTGGAAAAGCGCCAGGAAGTAGCCAATGAATGGAAGCCTGCCCAACGGTTCTCGGGACCGAAGTTTGAAGAGCCGTCATAACGATAGGTATAAGTACCCAAATAACGGTCGGCATAGTTATAAGTCAGACGTGTAAAGAAAGATGCCATAGACGAGCTTCCAAAACCTGCATTGATAGTCGGGGTTCCCGTACCCAAGGCAGGATTGTGCACTTCATCCGAAGGCAGACCGCTATTGAACACACTCGTGAAGTCATAGCTGGACTCCCAGCACTCCTGGCCCACCATGGCTGTATAATGATGCTTGTCGCCTATGTTTCCGGAATAGGTCACATAGTTCTTCAATTGCCAGAATGTACTGCTGTTCTTCTGGATATTGCTTTCATTACTGGAACGTACCCATCCACCCAAATCAACCATCGGCTTGTAGCGCTCACCTTTGCTGGAACTGATGTCATAACCCAATTCGGCATGCCATACCAGATTTTTAATCGGAGTAACCTCAAAGAAAATATTACCCGTCAGTTTCTGACGGTCCAGCAGAATGTCATCCATCATGGCAAGGGCAATCGGGTTAGGATTCGTGTAGCCTTCGCGAACAACGGTGGCATAGCTGCCATCCAGATTATAGATAGGTATATCAGGAAGAGTGGTCAACGAGTAGTTAATCAAACCTTCATCACTGTCTGCCAGTTTCAGGTCATCACCCGTTGCTGTATAGGTGGCGGTCAAACCGAGTTTCAACCACTTCTTCAGTTGGGCATCCAAGTTGGCACGGAAGCTGTAACGGTTAAAGTTTGAACCGATGATGGTACCGTCCTGATCCATATAGGAAGCTGATACGTAGTATTGTATTTTCTCTGTACCACCTTGTGCCGAAATCTGGTGCTGATGCTGCAAAGCAGTCTGGAAGATGGCGTCCTGCCAGTTTGTACCTACTCCCAGCAGAGAAGGATCGGCATAATAATTACTAGGGTCCGAGATTTCACCCATGTTTGCCAAATCATTATAATAAGTGGCATACTCACGCAGATTCATCATATCCAGACGCTTTGTCTGGCGTTGAACGGCAAACATACCGTCATAAGTAAACTTAGCCTCACCCGCCTTACCACGTTTGGTCGTAATCAAAACCACACCATTGGAACCTTGCGCACCGTAAATGGCGGTTGCCGAAGCATCTTTCAGAATTTCCATACTGACGATATCAGCAGGGTTGATGGTGGAAAGCGGAGAAATGGTGGAAACCGAGCCATTACCCAGTGCATCGCCCAAACCATAAGATGAACCGCTTTGTCCCTGACTCTGTACAATCACACCGTCAATTACATACAACGGCTCGGCATTGGCATTGATAGTGGCCTGACCACGTACGCGGATAGAGGAGGAAGAACCCGGAGCACCGGAAGTGCTGACTGCCGTCACACCGGCAGCACGCCCTTGAAGGGACTGGTCGAGATTGGTGATAATAGAACCCTTAATCTTGTCTTCACTCATGGAAACGGAAGCACCGGAAAGGTCGCTTTTCTTCATCGTACCGTACCCCACAACCACCACTTCGTCCAACATCTCGGAGTCTTCCTTCAGCGTGATGTTCACTGTTGTCTGGTTCGTTATCTTTATTTCCTGGCTGACATAGCCTATAAAGGAGACTACAATGGTAGCTCCCGGTTTCACATTCAAGGTAAAGTTACCGTCAATGTCGGTAATTACACCATTCGTTGTACCTTTTTCCAATACATTGGCACCGA
Organism: Bacteroides sp. 4_1_36; assembly: GCF_003466325.1. NCBI lineage: Bacteria > Pseudomonadati > Bacteroidota > Bacteroidia > Bacteroidales > Bacteroidaceae > Bacteroides > Bacteroides sp. 4_1_36. Next base: position 35,641 of record NZ_QSOX01000015.1, on the reverse strand, counting down.
TAATAGGGCCCATAGCATCACTGACGACACCCGTAATTTTCTTTGTTTGCTGCACTGCCTCAACGGTATCCGTCGATGATACTGCGAAAAGCTGAGGAGCATAACCCAGACTGAACACCGAGCATATCCCCGCAAGCAGCGCTGTCTTTCTAAAATTCAAATTCATACTGTATTTCTTAGATTTAAAACAAACACAAAACCTCCCAAAAGAAGATTTTTTTAGTTAACAAAAATGAGACTGAGTCAAAAAGCCCTGATATACTATCACAGCCTTGACATTTAGGTTTACTTCCAAACAGTCCATGTCTTCATAGTTCCGTTTTTCCTTTTTTCCCATAGGCACAATTCTTTTTTTCTTAAATTATTAATGGTTAAATCATATTGCTTTTTCCCGAAAGGGTCATTTCTTCAGTTCGTCCCGTACCATTCTTCCCCATTCCTTCATATCTGCATCTTTCCAGTTTCCCTCGGAAGAAGCCGACGGATAGAACATGGAGCAAGTCTCATCCTTGTCAGACAAAGACCAGGCCACCCAGCTGATGGAATGCCGCTGCATCCAGTCCAGCCAATTCCCCCACTCTTCTTTACTGATGGGGCCGTCCCCACTTGCCTCCATACCGGCGCATTCGGAAACGAAAATCGGCAAGCCCTTGCCCAGAGCATAGTCGGCGCGGTCGCGCAGCCACTGTCCGTGGGTGTTGGAATAAAAGTGGAGTGTATACATTATATTGCTATATCCGGTAATAGGATCGTCCGCTGCCAAATGGATGTCCTGGTCCCAATGCGGACAACCAACGAGGATAACGGCATCCGGTTCTATGGCACGAATCGTCTTGATAACCTCCACAGAGTATGACTTCACCTGCTCCCAACTGTCTTCCACCGGTTCGTTGAAAACCTCATAGATGACATTAGGAACCCCTTTGTAACGGGTAGCCATTTGGGTGAAGAACTCCTTTGCTTCTTCCTGCCTCAGATTGTGGCTATGCCAGTCGATGATGACGTAAACGCCGTTCTCGATAGCAGCATCCACCACCTTTGTAACACACTCAATACCGAACTCGGGCTTGTTCACATAGCAGGCACTATCCAAATCCACTCCCATAGAGGCCCGAAGCACCTGTGCGCCCCAGTCATTGACCAGATAAGCAACCGAAGAGGCATTGTAGAAACGGGGCCAGAACTGATGCCAGCCATAGCTGACACCGTGCAATACCACCGTGTCTCCTTCGGTATTCATCAACTGCGTACCATTGACTACCAATGCCGGTAGTGTTTCCTTTACATTTTCATTCTTCGACGGGTTTGTTCCACAACCAATGGTCATACCTAGGCAACAAACCGCCAACATAACTTTCCATATGCTTTTCATATCATACTTAGTATTTAGAGTAATACATCTTTCTTATATAACGGTACAAACGCTTTGTACACGCTTACATTCTAATTTTCAGACAGGGATTACACGGAAAGGATAGGTTTAATTTTGCAGCTTCCGGTTTTCCGCTTTAATTATTTCAATAGTGCTGTCTGTGGCAAAGACAGAGTTCAGTCCTTGTTGTTCTTGAGCCGGGTCACCGGTATAGTCATCCCCCTTTTCCCAGAATACATGGTCGGGATTTTGTCCGGCAAAACCGCCCCATGCCCAGAAGTTGCATCCGGCAAAGAGTCCGCCGCTCTCACGGTCCTGGCGGATAAGGTCGAATACATAACGGTAATATTCATCGCGGGCAGTGGTCGGTGCCTCTTTGGAGAAGCTGAAGCCGTCACGGGGAAAACCGAACTCCTCCAGAACAATCGGCTTGCTGTACTTCCGGGCAATGACCATGTGGTCATCTATATACTTCTTAGTATTTTCCTTGGCACGCGGAAGAAGTTCCGTCAAGCTGTCCGCTTTCACCCAACTCCAGTTGTAAGGCCAGATGTGGATATTCAGATAATTGATGTTGGGGTCGGCATGAATCTTCTCGAAAAGACTCATATCCATTTCGCATCCCCACGAGCCCTCACTGCCGGAAGACACCATGTGGTTCGGGTCGAGTGACTTGATTTGTGCAGCCACATCGGCCATCCAGCGGGCAAACGGTTCCTTGTTCTCGTCAGAGAAAGCGCGAGGCTCGTTACCAATCTGCCAGGACATAATAGTGGGGTCATCCACATATTTTATCTGATTATACCTATTGGTGCGTGAAACAATATAATTGACATGATTGGCAAACAAGGCCTTCGCGCTGTCCGATTGGGGGAACTGCTTGACATACTCCATATAGGCGGGCCATCCGTCTACTGCAGGTACCACGGCATCACCGTGTCCGGACCATTGCAGGTAAACGGAATAGCCACCGCTCCATTCCCAGGAATTGTTCAAATAGAGGACAGCTGTCATATCACGTTCACGCAGTTCATTCATAAAATAATCCAATCCGGCTAAAATAGTATCATTATAGACGCCCGGTGCCACTTGTAAAGAGGGCTCTACCCGCGTCTTTATGCCATTTTCACCGTCAGCACCCACCAATACGCGCAGGTTGTTGATGCCAATACTTTTCAGAAAGTCCAGCTCCTTATGCAACCGTTCACGATTGCCGCCTTCACCTTCGGAACCAAGAATGGCACCGTACCAGAAATTGGCACCTACAAAATAATAGGGTTTTCCGTCGCGAACGAACTGTCCATCGGCATTGACCTTAATAAACGAATGCTCCGCAGGCTTAGGGGCACATGCTCCCAAAAGGAATAAAAGTACTGTCAGTAAAAGGAATAGTTTCTTCATATTATCAGTTTTTAAGCGATACACAAAGATACGCGGATCATATCATAAAAAATGATACTATATTATCAGATTAATATGCCAATGTGATTAATCACATTGGCACATTAAGTTGTCTCCGTATCCAGTCCAGCCATTCATCCCACTGTTCCTGATACCAATAATGCCCGGTTTCCAGATAAGGATGCAATTCCTTCGGAGAAGCAATCACATTGTAGGCTGCATACATGGAAGTGGGAGGACAGACCTCATCGTTATACCCCCAACTGAACCAACCAGGCACATTCAGCAGGCGGGCAAAGTTTGCCGTATCATAATAGCGTACCGTTTCAAGCTGCTTTTCATCGGGAGCACCGTAATAATAGAAATAATGGGGCCAGCCGCAAGCACGCTTCTTGAAGAATGCTTCGTGGTCGCATAAGGCAGGATGAACAGCCGCCAGGAAAGTAACGCGCGAATCAAGAGCCGCCGTAATCACAGACAAGGCACCGCCCTGGCTGGAGCCCGTAACGCCCAGCGCCTTCCCGTTGTACTGCGGCAGCGAACAGATAAAATCCACAGCACGCAAAGCGCCTACCACCACACGGTTATAGTAAGAAGCATCCCGGCTGTCGCGGCCGAACGTCCAGTAATTGCTCAGCGCCCCACCTGCCAGCGCATCATATACAGACTGCTGCATCGTGACGGGAATGCCGTGGATACCCACCTCCAATGTAATCACCTTTCCAGGAGCCGTATACGTATCTCCCGCATAAGGGCGGACACCCGCACCGGGCACACGCAGCAAAGCCGGATACTTCCCTTCTTTCTTGGGAATACTGAGAATACCGTAAAAACGTCCTCCCCAGGCTTTTGTCTGGAAGCTGACCTGATATACATTATCCGTTTCCGTACAGCGTTCGGGAAGCAGCGTCATAAGGGGATTCAACGGAGTCTTGCGCGCCTCTTCCAAGGTCTTGGCCCAATAATCCTGAAAATCGGCAGGAAGTTTCGTCACGGGTTGCAGCTGCTCAGGAGCATAGGCCGATGTAGCCAGCCCTTCATAAGTCCGGCCGTCCACATGCGCCTTGACCTTGCAACGCAAGAAGCCTGCAGTCTTCATCGTGCCTTGCAACTTCAAGGTACCATCTTTCAGCACCATGTCTTTCTTTACTTCAGTAGGATACATTTCGGGGCCCAGTTCATAGTCAATCTTGACATCGGGCAAGAGGTTCTGTGCCTTCAGCACCCGGACGGTAAACGTACACTTCTCATTCAGACGATACACCCAATCGCTATGGTCGGGTGAAACGACTACACGGATTTCATTGCCACGTATCTGCGCCGTCACAGCACATACACACAGCAGACATAAAAATAAGGAAAAAACTCTTTTCATGATATCAGATATTAGTATTAATCATCGGTGCAAAAATAGGCACTTCCAATGAAGAATACCAATACTTTTTTATCATATCACCAGCTTCTTTTTCCGATAATTCTCACGGAATTCCTTCGGCGAGCATCCCTTCTTCCGCTTGAACATACGATTGAAATTGGACAGATTGTTGAAGCCGCAGTCATAGCACACCTCTGCAATAGTACGCGTGGAATCTACCAACATACGCGTGGCAAAGCCCAGACGGATATCAATAATGTAGTCGGAAAGCGTCTTGCCGGTGCGCAGGCGAAAGAAACGGCTGAAAGAGACCGGGGTCATGCCCACCATATCGGCCAATGAAGCCAACCGGATATCCTCCTGATAATGGGTGGAAATGTATTTCTGCACCTTCTGTACCCGGCGGCTGTCAGAGAAAGTCTCTATCTTGGCAAACGAAGAACTGGACAACACCCGAGCATTGTCATAGAGGGAAAGTTCGTAAAGGATACGGAGAAAGTTCATCACGGCATAAAAGCCCTGCTCCTCGGAAGCCAGCTTATCCAGCCAGTTGTACACCTTCATGATGGCCTGCATGGGGAAACTAAGTCCGCACTGTGCACGCTCCAGCATCCGGCGGATACTGTCGAACTGGTTCTTGTTGACAACGTTCCCGAAGAACAAGTCGGGAGAGAACTGGATGGTAATCTCCCGAATATCCCCGGAGGTACATTCATGTTGCTCCCATACATGCTCCAACTCCTTACCGGTTATCAGCACCAGGTCATAATCACCGATAATCTCGGCAGAATCTCCCACCACACGGCGTACGCCGGAAGCATGTTCCGTGAAGTTCAGTTCATACTCTGCGTGACAATGGATGGGGTAGGTAAATTCTGTTTTGCGACGATCGGCAATATAGAAACAGTCACGTTCCGACAGAGGGGTTATCTCCCTCATGATATAGTTCTGGTTTTCCATAGGCATTGGTTAAAAAAATATCATGCCACAAATATACTCATTCTTTTTAATCCCACAACAGTACCATTTGTTACATTTAGAGGTAATAATTGTTATATATGAGCAGATACCCGGGAAAGTCCCGCCCGGAAAAGCAAAACTTCCGTTCTTCTCCCCCTCAGGCTCTAATGTAAGGATGTATGAGATGCGCATCTCGTACACTTACACACTATAGTTTGAGGAAGAAAGAAGCGGAGATCCCTCTCTTGCCCCATAGACAAGAGAAAGGTCTCCGCTTCGCCGGATGATATAAATGATAAGCCGCTTACTTCTGCAACTTCAAGACACAGGAAGTTTCCGGCAGGTTTTCCGAAACGACCGTCAGTGTGGCTTCTCCCGCTTCGCCGGTACTTTGCAACAGCACCTGTGCAAGTCCGTTGAATGCCTTTACCTGATAGGTGCGGGCATCGGCGTCGGCCGGACGTTCCGTAGCCTGATAAGCGGGGTCTCCATTCCCCACCCCAAGGATGCGTACCGGACCGGAGACGGTTATCGTCAAGTCGTTGCAGGCAGTGGGGACAAAACGTTTCTTCTTGTCCTGCAACTCAATGTTACACACTGTCACATCCCGATTGTCTGCCTGAATGACGGGACGGTCTGCCGTCAGGGAGATACGGGCAGGAGCACCGGTAGTCTCCACAGTACGGGCCAATATTTTTTTGCCGTTCTTATAGCCTACAGCCTTCACTGCACCGGGCTGGAAAACGGCTTTCCAGGAAAGATGGCCGTTTCGGGGCATCGGTTTGCGATCCAGTTTCTTGCCGTTCACAGTCAATTCCACTTCATCGCAGTTGCTGTATACCCAAATATCGATGCTATCACCTTCGTGACCTTGCAGATTCCAGTGAGGAAGGATGTGCAGCACCGGCTCATCCGTCCACCAGGACTTCAGATACCAGGCTTCGTCCTTGGGGAAACCGCAGTAGTCCAGAATGCCGAATTGTGAACCCGTAGCCGGGAACTTCATGGGGTTGGGCTCGCCGCGGTAGTCGAAACCCGTCCAATAGAAAAGACCCGCCAAATAGGGACGTTCGTCATAGAATTTCCAGCCACGCTCGATGCAGTTCAGCAGGCTGTCAGGTCCGTTCGGCTTGCGGTTGTGCGCCACCATGTGGCCTTTGTCGTGGGCATCGAAGTAGATGCCGCGCGTACCACAGCCCGTAGTCTCTTCCGAACCGAGCGCACGGCGGCCGGGATAATCCTTGCGGTGCTGCTCTACTGGATTCTGAAGGATGTAGTTATAACCGGCCACGTCTGCGGGAATCAAGATGGCAGGGCCACTGCTCGAAGCAACGGTCATGAGGCGCGTAGGGTCGAAACGGTGGCAATATTCGCGCATCGTGGCAGCAATGCGTGTACCGCTTTCTTTCCACTCGATGCCCCACTCCTCGTTGCCTACACTCCAAAGGATAATGCACGGATGGTTGCGGTCGCGGTCTATCATGCGTTTCAGCAGGCGAGTATGTTCCTCGTTGACACCCGTCAGACGGTTTTCTTCTATCACAAGGATGCCGAGGCTGTCGCAGGCATCGAGCATTTCGGGAGTCATCGGGTTATGGGAAGAACGGTAGGCATTGCAGCCGAACTTCTTCAGTTCCTTCAGTCGGTACACTTGCAGGGCATCGGGAATGCCGGCACCTACTCCGGGGTGGTCTTGGTGCATGTTCACACCTTTCAGTTTCAGAGGCTGTCCGTTCAAGAGGAAGCCCTTGTCGGCATCGAAGCGGATGTCACGAATACCCGTAGTAGTGGTATAAGCATCCACCAGCTTGCCATGCTGATAGACTTCCGTAAGCAGTGTATATAGATAAGGTGTATCCACACTCCAAAGATGAGGTTTGTCCAGCGCTATTTCACCGACGGTGAGCTGGCGGTCTTTCGGCAGCACCGGCTTACCGGCCGTTTCGCAGCGTGCCACTTCCTTGCCGTCGGCATCCCGGAGGATATGGCAGAGGCGGTAATCCTCCGTTTGCAGACCGGAGTTTTCAACAGTGGTCTCTATCGTCAGCTTGGCCTTGTCAAAAGGTGCGGCCAGCGTGCTGTGCACAAAGGTTCCGAAAGGAGCTACATGTAACGGCGCCGTCTTGTTCAGCCATACATGGCGGTAGATGCCCGCACCCTCGTAAAACCAGCCCTCCTCGAGCGTGGCATCCGCACGGACGCAGATAAGATTCTCTTCTCCGTAATTCAAGTATTCCGTAATGTCATACACCTGCGTGGCATAGCCGCTCGGTTCGTGTCCCAGGTAGAAACCGTTTATCCAGATACGGGCATCACGGAAGATACCGTCGAACTGAAGATAAAGATGTTTGCCGAGGTCCTCTTGTGGCACGGTGATGGTCTTTCGGTACCATCCCACAGAGTTTTCGGGAAATTTATAGCCGACGGCTTTATAGCCATGACTGTGGCTCGCCTCTTTGGCATAAGGCAAATCAACCACCCAGTCATGCGGAAGATTGACCGTCTTCCAGTCCACACCCCACTTCTCCGGATTGAACTTGGGAGAGTAAGGGCCCTCATTATGGATAGAGGCTGCCTTGGTCAGATAATTGAAGTACTCCGTTCCGCAGCCGAAGTCTTTCTCCGGTGAGGAAGCATTGCCAAAAGCAAACTGCCAGCCATCATCCAGCAAAATACGTTCGCGGACAGATTGGGCGGAAAGAGAAAAGGTAATTCCAAGAAGGAACAGAAATGCGAATAAGTGTTTCATATCGGTTAATCATAAAATGTGTTTACAAAGATAGGGCGAAATAGACTCGTACAGTGATACTTTTGTATCTTTTTCCGGTACTTCATGTTTCCGAGGGGAAAAAACACGCTGGGCAAACAAGGGTGATAGGAGAAAAGTTTTTAAATTTGAAGCGTGCTTCCGGGAAAATGGCCGGATGCCACAACTAACGAAGAATGTATCAAACTAAATACAAGAAATAATATGCAAGACAAAAGATTCGGATATTTCGATGACGACAACCGCGAATACGTCATTACCGATCCCAAGACACCTTGGCCATGGATTAACTACCTGGGCAATGAAGATTTCTTCTCACTCATCTCCAATACCGCCGGAGGCTATTCCTTCTACAAGGACGCCAAGTTCCGCCGCATCACCCGCTACCGCTACAACAACGTGCCGATGGACAACGGGGGACGCTACTTCTACATCAATGAAGGCGGCAACGTATGGTCTCCCACCTGGAAGCCCTGCAAGACCGCACTCGACAGCTACGAATGTCGCCACGGCATGAGCTATACCCGCATCACCGGAGCCAAAGACGGCATCGAAGCCAGCCTGCTCTTCTTCGTCCCACTGAAGACCTGGGGAGAGGTGCAGAAGCTGACCTTGCGGAATACTTCTGCCAAAGTGAGAAAACTCAAACTATTCTCCTTTGCCGAATGGTGCTTGTGGAATGCCGCTACGGACATGGAGAACTTCCAGCGTAACTTCTCCACGGGAGAGGTGGAAGTGGACGGGTCTGTCATCTACCACAAGACGGAATACAAGGAACGCCGCAATCACTACGCCTTCTACAGTGTCAATACACCCGTAGACGGTTTCGATACCGACCGCGAAACATTCGTGGGACTCTACAACGAGTTTGCCGACCCGGAACGGGTAGTAGAAGGCAGACCGGGCAACAGCATTGCCCACGGTTGGAGTCCCATCGCCTCGCACTATCTGGAAGTAGAACTGCAACCCGGCGAAAGCCGCGACTTCATCTTCCTGCTGGGCTATGTGGAAAACAAGCAGGAGGCAAAGTTCGAGGAACGTGAAGAATCTCTGCATGAAGCGTTCAAGCAGAGTGTACCCTCTTCACCTATTATAAATAAGGTAAAGGCTAAGGCGATGATTTCGGCCTTCGACACTACCGCCAAAGTAGATGCCGCCTTTGCCGAGCTGAAAGCCTACTGGGACCGCCTGCTGGACATCTACGTCGTGAAGACCGACGAAGAAAAGTTGGACCGCATGGTGAACATCTGGAACCAGTATCAGTGTATGATTACCTTCAACATGTCTCGCTCCGCCTCTTTCTTCGAAAGCGGCATCGGTCGTGGAATGGGCTTCCGCGACTCCAACCAGGACCTCGTGGGCTTCGTGCATCAGATACCGGAACGAGCCCGCGAACGAATCATCGACATAGCTTCTACCCAATTCCCCGACGGAGGATGCTACCACCAATACCAACCGCTGACCAAACGCGGCAACAACGACATCGGCGGCGGCTTCAACGATGACCCCATGTGGCTTATCTTCGGTACGGTGGCATACATCAAGGAATCGGGAGACTTCAGTATCCTGGATGAGCCCGTCCCCTTCGACAACAAAGAAGGTTCGGAAGTGTCTCTGTTCGAGCACCTGCGCGTCTCCTTCAACCACGTCATCGAGAACCTCGGCCCCCACATGTTGCCCCTCATCGGCCGTGCCGACTGGAACGACTGCCTGAACCTGAACTGCTTCTCCTGGGATCCGAATGAATCCTTCCAGACCACGGAAAACCAGACGGAAGGCAGCCAGGCAGAATCGCTGATGATTGCCGGCTTGTTCGTGGTATGCGGACGCGACTACGTGGAGCTGTGCCGCCGCCTGGGTAAAGACGACGAAGCAAACAGAGCGCAAACCTACATAGACAATATGGTGGAAGCCGTAAAAAAACACGGCTGGGACGGAGACTGGTATCTGCGCGCCTACGATTACTTCGGCCACAAGGTAGGCTCCAAAGAGAACGAAGAAGGACAAATCTTCATCGAATCGCAAGGCTGGTGCACCATGGCAGGCATCGGACTGGAAGAAGGCATGGTAAAAAAAGCGCTGGACTCCGTAAAGGAACGCCTGGACTGCGAGCACGGTATTGTACTCAACAATCCACCCTTCACCCGCTATGTTGTGGAGTATGGAGAAATCTCCACCTATCCCGCCGGCTACAAGGAGAACGCAGGTATCTTCTGCCACAACAACCCGTGGGTCATCATCGGAGAAACCGTACTGGGACGGGGTGACCGTTCCTGGGAGTATTTCCGCAAGATATGCCCGTCGTACACCGAAGAGCACAGTGCCCTGCATAAAGTAGAACCTTACGTATGCTGCCAGATGGTGGCCGGCAAGGACGCCGCCCGCCCCGGTGAAGGCAAGAACAGCTGGCTGACTGGAACGGCTGCCTGGATGTGGTATGCCATCACGCAATTCATACTCGGCATCAAGCCTTCGTATGAAGGTCTGGAAATCAATCCTTGTATCCCGGCAGGCTGGAAAGGCTTCAACGTGAAGCGTAGGTTCCGCGGGGCAGAATATCATATTACCGTGAAGAATCCCGATGGTGTGTGCAAAGGCATCAAGTCCGTCACAGTAGACGGCCAGCCGATAGAAGGCAATGTGGTGAACCATCTGCCGGGCACGCATACAGTAGAAGTAATAATGGGATAACCCACAAAATACAATATCATGATAAACCCTATTTATTCTCCAGCGCCCGAACGCTATGACAACGGCATGAAATTCCGCCGTTGCGGGCAAAGCGGCATCCTGCTGCCGGAAATATCACTCGGATTGTGGCACAACTTCGGCGACATGAACACATTTGCCAATTCCCAGGCCATGGCGCACTATGCCTTCGACCGTGGAATCACGCATTTCGACCTCGCCAACAATTACGGTCCTTCCTACGGTTCCGCCGAAGAGACTTTCGGAATGATTATGAAGAAATCCTTCATGCCCTATCGGGACGAACTGTTCATCTCCACCAAGGCCGGACACGACATGTGGCCCGGCCCCTACGGGGAGTGGGGCTCACGCAAGTACCTGATGAGCAGCCTCAACCAAAGTCTGAAACGGATGAACCTGGAGTATGTGGACATCTTCTACTCCCACCGCTACGACCCGGATACTCCGCTTGAAGAGACCCTGCAAGCACTGGTTGATATCGTACGGCAAGGCAAAGCACTCTATGTAGGAATCTCCAAATATCCCAAAGAGGCGGCCGAGTTTGCCTACAAATACCTGGAAGAACGGGATGTACACTGCCTGCTCTATCAAGGCAGATACAATCTCTTCAACCGCGAACCGGAAGAAGAAGGTATCCTGCAGCAAGCCAAAGGGAACGGAACCGGCTTCATCGCCTTCTCCCCGCTGGCGCAGGGCCTGCTGACCAACCGCTACCTGAATGGTATTCCCGAAGATTCGCGCATGGCAAAGGGGGCTTTCCTGAAGAAAGAAGCACTGACCGACGAGACGCTGCAAAAAATCAAGGCACTCAACGAAGTTGCTGCCTCACGCGGGCAAACCCTTGCCGAGATGTCACTTGCCTGGCTGTTGAAGGACGACCTGGTGACAAGCGTCATCATCGGAGCGAGCTCCGTTGCCCAACTGGCAGATAACCTGAAAGCGACAGAAAATACAGACTTCTCTGCCGAGGAACTGGAGAAGATAAAGAAAATCATTCAAAAATAAATCAACATGAAAAGCCTCCTTATTCAAACCTTTTGTTTATTATTCCTTTGCTTGGGCACGGTCCGTGCACAGCAATACCAACTTGCATCACCCAACGGAAAACTATCCGTTACGGTAGATGCCGGAGAAGCCCTCACCTGGCAGATAGCACACGACGGAACCACGGTGCTGCAACCCTCTGCCATCGCCCTGCAAGGCAGAGATGAAAAATCAGCCAAGAAAGCAATAACTTTCGGTAAAAATGTAAAAGTAATCCGTGCAGAACGCAAGTCTGTGGAGTCCTCCTTCCCCACTCCCCTCTACAAAAAGGCAAGTGTGGAGGATGTCTACAACCAGTTGACACTGAAATGCCGCGGAGGCTACAGCGTACAGTTCCGCGCATACGATGACGGCGCTGCCTATCGCTTCATTTCCGAACAGAACAAGCCGTTTATCGTCCTCAACGAAACTGCGGACTTCAATTTCGACAAGGATTACCAGGCATTTGTACCTTACATAAACGACAACCGCAACGGTGAGCGCTATTGCTTCTCATTCGAGTCTTACTACGACGAAGCCCCGTTGTCCAAAATGCACACCGACTCACTCTCTATCACCCCACTGATGGTTTGCCTGGACGGAGGAAAGAAAGCCGTTATCATGGAAGCCGGATTGGAAAACTATCCCGGCATGTTCCTCACTGTAAATCCCCAGACACGTCAAGGAGTGCAGGCAGCATTTGCCCCCTATCCGCTGGAAGAAACAATCGGCGGACACAACCGGCTGAACCTGATACCGACAAAACGTGCAGACTACATCGCCCGTTGTGCCAAGCAGGAGCTCCCCTGGCGTGTGGTGCTCGTCACCGAAAAGGACACGCAGCTTGCCGACAATGACATGGCACAGCGTCTTGCCCCCGCCTGCCGCATCAAAGACATTTCCTGGATTAAACCCGGCAAAGTGGCTTGGGACTGGTGGAACACCTGCAACTTGACTGGCGTAGACTTCAAAGCCGGCATGAACACCCCGACTTATAAGGCATTCATCGACTTTGCCGCCGACAACAACCTGGAATATATCATCATCGATGACGGCTGGAGCGGAAACGAATCCTTATTGAAAGACCTGAATCCGGATATCGATTTAAAGGAACTGGTAGCCTACGGAAACCAGAAGGGCGTCGGCATCATTCTCTGGGCAAGCTGGCGAAATTCTGCCAAAGATACGGAAGCCACATTCAGCCACTATGCACAGATGGGTATCAAGGGCTTCAAGATAGACTTCTTCGACCGTGACGACCAGCCACTGGTACAGTCTGTAGAACGTATTGTAGCCTGCGCCGCCGAGCACCGCCTGGTATTGGACCTGCATGGCCTCAAGCCATACGGTATACAGCGCACCTATCCCAACGTCCTGAACTTTGAAGGTGTAAAGGGATTGGAGAACGCCAAATGGGAACCGATAGTGAACGGAGCCCCCCTCCACAACTTCCCACGCTATGACGTGACTGCTCCCTACCTGCGTATGCTTATAGGCCCGATGGACTACACACCGGGAGCCACAATGAACGCAACCCGCGAAACCTTCCGTGCCGTCAACGACCATCCGATGAGCCAGGGTACGCGCGTCCACCAGATGGCGATGTACACCCTCTTCGAAGCCCCGCTGCAAATGCTTGCCGACAGCCCCAGCAAATATATGAAGGAGCAGGAATGCACGGACTTCATTGCCAAAGTGCCTACCGTTTTCGACGAGACCGTGGCACTGGACGGTGAAGTAGGCGAATACCTTACACTGGCACGCCGCAAGGGAGACGTCTGGTACATCGCCTCCATGACCGACTGGACACCACGCGACTGTACCATCGACCTTTCCTTCCTCGGAGAAGGAAGTTACGAAGCCGAAATCTTTTCCGACGGCATCAATGCCGACCGGGAAGCAACCGACTACAAGAAAGAAGTACGCACCGTGACCTCGGGAGACAAGCTGAACATACACATGGCACCCGGAGGAGGATGGACAGCACGGATATGGAAAAGATGATAGGGTGATAAAGTAATGACATGATAAGTGCAATAGGGTGACAGTTACGTTAAAAGTGCTGTCACCCTATTCCTTTATCACTTTTAACATACCTCTACGTGAACCTTTTATATCCTATCTTGTTTTTTCTCACAAAAGCCTAAGGTACCATAGGGCAGGAATTTATATTAAACCTAAACAATTATAAAAGTATGAAGAAATTTATTCCCCTATTATTAGCGGTCTTTGCAGTGACGCTTGCATCTTGCGAAAAAGACCCTGACATGGATAAGCTGGACAATAATTATCTGGTTTATACCAACTATGACAAGAAGGCGGATTTCAAAACCTTCGAAACTTATTACTTGCCGGACAGCATTCTGGTCATCGGTGATAAGGAAAACGCCGAATACTGGAAAGATGAGAATGCCCAGGAAATTCTCAGCGCTTATGTTGCTAACATGAACAGCCGCGGCTACATCCGTGTGGATGACCGGGAAGAAGCCGACCTTGGCTTGCAGGTAAGCTATGTCAGAAGTACCTATTACTTCACCGACTACGGACGTCCCGAATGGTGGTGGAACTATCCAGGCTACTGGGATGCTCCTTACTGGGGCAACTGGGGCGGATGGTATTATCCCTATGCCGTGAACTATTCCTACAGTACCGGTTCCTTTATCAGCGAATTGTTGAATCTGGAGGCGCCGCAAGGCCAGAGCGAGAAACTTCCTGTTCTGTGGACCAGCTATATGAGCGGCTTGCTGAGTGGTTCTACTTCTGTCAATACCAAACTTGCCGTGCAAGGTGTGAACCAAGCTTTCACTCAATCAACTTACCTGACTAACAAGTAGTGACAAGCTACGAGCTATAAGTGACAAATGACGGGTTACCCAATATTAAGGTAACAAGAATAATACGGCAGCATCCTTTCCGGACTGGGAAGTTGCCATTGAACCAAAAAACAAGAACAAAGTATGAAAACAATAAAATATCTTTCCTTGAGAGTATTTGCGGTTGCCGCTCTTGCTCTCGTCTTCGCCCTACCGACGAAGGCACAGATGACCGATAACGGTTATGCCAATATCGACTGGCAATATAACTTTCCCCTCAGCAACAACTTCGCCGACAAATCAAGCGGCTGGGGTATGAATTTTGAAGGCGGTTACTTCCTGACAGACAATTTTGCATTGGGAGCTTTCTTGAACTACCATAGCAACCATGAGTATTTCGGTCGCCAGACACTTCCCGTAGGCGAAGGCGGCAGTCTGAATACCGACCAGCAGCACACTGCATTCCAGTTGCCTTTCGGTCTGGCCTCCCGCTATGTATGGAACCGTGGAGGTGCATTCCAGCCGTATGCCGGTGTAAAACTGGGTGCTGAATATGCACAGTTGAAGTCAACTTTCAACGTATTCGAAGCCAACAAAGATACATGGGGTTTCTATGTATCTCCTGAAATTGGTTTCAATGTGTATCCTTGGGCTTATGGACCGGGCTTGCATTTCGCAGCCTATTACAGCTACGGTACGAACAAAGGTGACCTCTTTACGTACAGCGTAGACGGTTTGAGCAATTTCGGTCTGCGCGTAGGTATTGCGTTCTGATAAGACACACACTTAAAGCTTAACAGATAGAATTTAATTGTTTCAAAATTGAAGAAGAAAAGAGCCTTTCCTGCGTGAGCAAGGGAGGCTCTTTTTAATTCTACCAGTTATTTTTTTCCTCCCAGCATCGCCTTATATACAGCTTCCTGAATCCTCGTCCTTATATCCAGCCTCATCAACTTGTTATTCCACACATCCGGATAGGTGCGGTTGCTCAAAAAGACATAAACCAAGCCGTTCTCCGGGTCTGTCCAGGCGCAAGTACCCGTGAAACCGGTATGACCATAGACAGAAGCAGGGGCAGACTCTGCGCAGGGACTCTTCTGGGGATTATGCCGGTCGGGCTTATCAAATCCCAGCCCCCGGCGGCTTATCCTTGAGACAGTGGTAGTAAATACCCTGCAGGTCTCCTTGCTCAAATAGCGTTTACCGTCCAGTTCACCCCCATTCAGCAACATCTGATAGACTTTTGCTACTTCTTCGGCAGTGGAGAACAGCCCGGCATTACCGGAAACGCCACCCTG
This sequence comes from Bacteroides sp. 4_1_36, assembly GCF_003466325.1. Taxonomy (NCBI): domain Bacteria; kingdom Pseudomonadati; phylum Bacteroidota; class Bacteroidia; order Bacteroidales; family Bacteroidaceae; genus Bacteroides; species Bacteroides sp. 4_1_36. The sequence goes on along the minus strand of NZ_QSOX01000015.1, from coordinate 19,923 downwards.
AAAAGCTGCGGATTCATCATGTACAAATCCTTGCAAGGTAGTCTTACGCAAGAAAGGATCTGTTGATGAAGGTACAATATCTTCCTTCTTCAAGAAGCGCAGAGGAAGATACCCCGTACGCTCCAATCCCATCGGAGTATAGAATTCCTTGGCCAAATATTCGTCCATAGACATGCCGGTGCGCGCCTCGACCAACTGCTGCAACAAGATAAAGCCCACACAACTATAACGGTAACGTTTATCTCTAAGCGGAGTATCCACAATCTTCTGCAAGTACTCCTGCTTGAAAGAACGGTTCAGCCAAAGGCTGTCGGACACTTGCATCGTATATTCCGGTGTCTGCACCTTCGACGTCAGTCCCTGACGGAAGCGGAACTTAGGGTTCGCCCAAGTCTGCCGTCCGATGCGTGCGGAATGCCGGGCATCGGGACGTGCCTTGAACAAAGTGCCGGTGTAGCTCTCTTCATCAATCGCCTCTTGATAGAACAACAAGGTAGAAGGTAGACCGGATTCATGCATCAGCAGTTCGCGTACCGTAATATTCTTCTTGTCCGTATCCTGTAGGAAAGGCAGATAATCCGACACCCGGTCTGTAAGATTGAGGCGTCCGCCATCGTACAACTTCATCACAGCAAGCAGCGTGGCTGTGGTCTTTGTCAGCGAGGCGATGTCGTACACATCCGTCTTCTTCACGGGAAGCGCCTTGCTTCCGGCCTCGTTCCAGACGTGGGTACCGAAAGCTTTATTATACATCTCCCTGCCATCCTTCAGCACCACCACCTGGCAACCGGGGTAAGCCCCTTCACGAATGCCTTCTTCGGCTATCTTGTCTATTTCAGCCAGCAGACGGGAATTCATACCATGCTCTTCGGGTACAAAGCGGGGGGCGCTTTGAGGAGTCAGCGTCACTCCCGCACCGGCAGCAAACCGACTACCGATACTGGCAGACAAGCGTCCCTCTGAACAAGCGCTGCCATAAACAATCCGGGCAACCTGCCGCTGTACCTCCTCGTTGGAGGAGTGTGCCAAAATCACCGCTTCAGCAGCAGCGTCCCCTTGTTTTATCTGCAATACCTGCTTGCCAGGAATAAAGAACAGATAAACCACCGGTACGTCAGGAGCGAACTTTGCAAAGAAATTCTGATAGGGCGTCAAACGGTGTTCGGTGACACAGACCAGAATACGTTTGTACTTGGCCAGCGCATTTCTCAAACGGTTCCCGTCAGCCTCCGGCAGATTCTTGCCCAAACGGAACTCCACAGGACGGGTATACTGCGACAGTTCCTTGAGGAACGGCTGGATTTCCTGCGCTTCTCCCACATTGAGCACGGCAACTTCACCGATGGAAGGGTCCAGCGGAAGTACCTCGTCCCGGTTATCCAGCACAGTGATGGCCGCCAAGTTCAGCCGGCGCATCAAATCACGCGTTTTCGGAGTATTGATGCGGGTCCCCAAACCTGAAAGCTGTACATGGGGTTTCTTTTCCAACCCAAGGGCATATTTATATTTCAGTACTTTACGGCATTTCGCCTCTATCTCTTTCTCTGTCAGCTCCCCTTTTTTCACAGCGGCAAGCACAGCCTCCACTTCTTCCTTAATACGCCGGGGGACAAGCAGCAAATCATTGCCGGCTTTCAGCGCCTGCAAACAGATGCTTTCATTGCCCGATACCCCTTTCATGGCAAGGGCATCCGTAAAGACAAGCCCCTGAAAGCCGAGGTCATTCACCAACAGACCGGAAACTACCTTACGCGAAAGCGAAGACGGGAGCCCCTTTTGCGGCTCTATGGTAGGCACCTCCAAGTGCCCCACCATCATTCCTCCCAATCCGGCACGAATGGCTTTTCTGAAAGGATAAAGCTCTATACTGTCCAGACGGGCACGGGTAAAAGGCAGCACGGGCAACGCCTTATGAGAATCCACATCCGTATCCCCATGTCCCGGAAAGTGCTTGCTGACAGAAAGCACACCACCATCCTCCAACCCTTTGGAGTAGGCAACAACCTTGTTCGCCACATTGAACGGACTTTCACCGAAGGAACGGGTATTGATAACCGGATTCTTGGGATTGATATTCACATCCGCTACGGGAGCAAAATTCACTTGCACCCCCAGTTCACGGCATTGGCGGGCCACCTCGCGCCCATATTCATAAATCAGTGTATCGTTCTGTATGCAGCCCAGCACCATGTTTCGCGGAAAGTTCGGAGTACCGCGAAGGCGCATAGCCAGCCCCCATTCACCGTCAAAGGTAATCATCAGCGGAACTTCCGCCATCCGCTGCGCCTCATTGGTCAACATCACCTGGTTCTGCATCAATCCGCCGGAAAATAACAGACCGCCTACCTTATAGTCCTCCACCACCTTACGCAGCAGTTCCTTGTTGGCCTTGTCCTGCTGGGGGGCAATCGTATAGATGAACAGTTGTCCGATGCGTTCTTTCAGAGTCAGACGCTGCATGACGGAATCCACCCACTGCCTGCACCGCACGTCACTGTTCAAGAGACGTACAAGCGAAGGGTCGTTCGGCGGCACCGGAGTAAACGGCATCGGGCCAAGCTGCGCTTTCAGAAGCGGACAAAGACAACACAATATAGTGATATAGGCAAGCAGGTATATTCTCTTCATTCCTTATAGTATAGATTGTTTTTAGGGGATTTGCGGAATAATACTTTTATAAATCAATTCCTGGATATCTCTTCTTATATTCATGTCACCCAGTTTCGTGTTCCATACATTGGGGCACAAGCGGTTGCTGAGGAATACATACACCGTCTTGTTTTCCGGGTCCACCCAAGCACAAGTACCGGTAAATCCGGTATGTCCATATACCGCTTCCGGAGCGGAAGGAGCACAAGGGCTGCGCTTCACAATGGATACATCCGGCTTGTCGAATCCCAGACCGCGACGGCTGATGGCGGATTTCTCCGTCGTAAACAAACGGCAGGTTGCCTTACTCAAGAAACGCTTGCCATTGAATTCACCGCCGTTCAGCAACATTTGATAAACCTTTGCCACCTCTTCGGCCGTAGAGAAAAGTCCTGCATTACCGGACACCCCACCCATGCAGGCAGCAGTCTCGTCATGCACATATCCGCATATATCCTGGCGACGCAGGAAGTCATTGGATGCCGTGGGCATGATTTCCGCTTTGGTGAACTTCGTCAAAGGCAGAAACATAGTACGTTGCAATCCCATCGGGGCATAGAACTCACGGGCAAGGTACAAATCCATCGGCAGCTCCGTCACCTTCTCCACTACCTGCTGCAACAGCACGAAGCCGAGGTCGCTGTAAACATAACGTTTGCCATCCAACTCGCACTTGGCTATCCGCTGAAGGATAGAATTCTTGAAACTCTTGTTCAGCCACATGCCATCTGCCATGTGCAGGGTATAGACCGGTGTATTCTTGTCGGACACCATCCCTTTCCGGAACTTAAAATCGGAACAATAATAGCTATGCTCGCTTACCTGCGTACGATGCCACTCGTCCACCCAACTCTGGGAGTACGGGCCGTGTACCGAATTCGGGTCTATGATGTCCAGGTAGAAGCGGATATAGGGAGGAAGCCCCGATTCGTGGAACAAAAGTTCGCGGATGGTAATGTTCCGCTTGTTGCCATTGCGCAAGAAGGGCAGATAAGCGGAAACCTTGTCATCCAGTTTTATCTTACCCTCATCATACAGTTTCATGACGGCAAGCAACGTAGCCGTAGTCTTGGTCAGCGAAGCCAAATCAAAAAGGTCCGAAGAACGGACAGTAGTGGTATCCTTATCAGAGTGGGTTCCGAAGCCTTTGTCATATACCGGCAGTCCGTCTTTCCACACCAGCACGCGGCAACCGGGATAAGCTCCCGCTTCCAGTCCCTTCCGGGCAACGGCATCGATACTTTGCAGCACATACGATTTCATGCCGTAATCTTCCGGAACAGTCTTCCCCGGTTTCATGCCCGGCTCAATCATACAGCCCGTTCCCGCTGGAAACAGTTTACCGATACTCATCGACATTCTGCCACTGGCCGGCTTTTTGGCAAAAAGAACATCAGCCACGTATTGCTGCAAATCCGTCTCTGCCGAATGTGCCAGCACCACAGCGCTGGATTTGGCAAGTGCGGGCATCAGAGGTTGCAATGTACGGTAAGAGGTAAAAAAAGTATAGACCAGCGGAGCACGCAGGTTCAAGCCTTCCAGAAAGGCCACATCACGGTCGCTGACATAAGACGAACCGGTGATGCTGATAACCACGCGACGGAAAGCAGCCAACTGCCCCTGCACTTCCTGCCAGAGAGCCTCATCGGCATTCCAAGGCAAGTGGAAATGGCTGATGCCTGCATTCTTTTTCATAGCTTCCACAAAGGGAGCATCCGCCTCCTTCTCTCCGATGCTGAGCACGGCAATATCACCTTCCACCGGTGCCAGCGGGAGGACATCGAAATAATTGTTCAATACAGTCACTGCCGAACGGCGCAACTTGGCAGCCAACGCCTGCGCTTCCTCCGTATTGATGCGATAGCTCATTCCGCTGACCCGAAGTTGCGGCTGGCGGTTTCTCAAACCAAGCATATACTTGTACATCAATACCTTGCGGCACTTGGCATCAAGTTCGTCCTTACTCAGTTGTCCCGACTCCACTGCATCTACCAGCTCCTGCACCGCATTCTTCGTATTGAACTGTACCAGCACCATATCATTTCCCGCCAGCAGCGCTTTGGTAGTTACCTGCGGAATGGCAGACACACCCTTCATGTCCAAAGCATCGGTAAACACCAGCCCTTTAAAGCCGAGTTCATCCTTCAACAACCCGGTCACCACATTCCGCGACAAGGAAGAAGGAGTCACCCCGTCCGGGTCCAGCGCCTGCACTTGCAGATGGCCTACCATGACACCCCCCAATCCGGCACGTACCATTTCCTTGAAGGGATAAAGTTCCACACTGTCCAGGCGTGCACGGTCGTAGTGCAAGGCGGGAAGCGCCTTATGAGAATCCACATCCGTGTCGCCATGCCCGGGGAAATGCTTGCAAACGGAAAGTATGCCCCCGCTTTCGAGCCCACGGCTGTATGCCACCACTTTTTCTGCCACCCACTGCGGGTTCTCGCCAAAGGAGCGTACGTGTATCACCGGGTTCAGCGGATTCGTATTGACATCCGCATCGGGTGCAAAATTGACGTGTACCCCCAATTCGCGGAACTGGCGGGCCACCTCACGTCCATATTCTTCAATCAGGCCATTGTCCTCGATACATCCCAAGGCGGCATTACGGGGATAGTCCGGAGCGCCTTTCAGCCTCATTGACAGTCCCCACTCTCCATCGAAAGTAACCATAACGGGAATCTTGGCATCCTTCCGGGCCATATTGGTCAAGATAGCCTGCTCTTCCGGAGTACCTTCGGAAAACAGCAAGCCACCGACCTTGTATTTCTTTACCAGCTCGCGCATCTGCTTTTTCGTGGCCTTGTCTGCTCTGGCCGGAATGGTGGCAACGATGAGCTGCCCCACTTTTTCGTGTACATTCAGACCTGACAACACGGAGTCCACCCATTGCCGGCACCGGTTGTCTGCAGCCGAAGGAAGAAACGGGCCTCCCGTCTGGGCGTGAAGTGAAGATAATCCCAATATAAACAATCCTGCAACCCATAAAAGGAGGGTGAGTCTTTTCATCATGCTATTTTTCAGTTAAAGTAAGTACCATTTCTCCTACGTAGATGCCACTCTTTCCGGTGTGCAGCACGGGAACGCTCTTGCCGTCCGCATTCAGATAAACGGCAGGCTTTTCCATAAAAGTATGCGAATGTCCTCCCAAAATGACATCAATGCCACGCGTCTTGCCTACCAGGTTCTCGTCGGAAGCGCCTTCGGGATTTGCACTGCGGATACCCAAATGAGACATGCAAATCACAACCTCGCAATTCTCCTTCTCCCTGAGAAGGTCTGTCATTTCCTGGGCCACCTTTATCGGGTCGTTGTAGACAATGCCTACGCATTTATCCGCCTGCACCAGCCCTTCCATCTTGGGGGCCAGGCCGAAGATACCGATTTTCACCCCTTCGCGCACCAAGGTGATATAAGGCTTCACCAGTCCTTCGAGTACCGTACCCGTCACGTCATAATTGGAACAAACCACGGGAAAATCCGCCATACGGAACAATTCCGCCATATTTTCAAGTCCGAAATCAAATTCATGATTACCTATCGTCATGGCATCATAGCCCATGAGGTTCATCATCTTGACCTCCAGCTCGCCTTTGAAAAAGTTATAATAAGGGGTGCCTTGCGAGATGTCTCCGCAATCCAGCAGCAACATATCCGGATGCTTGCCGCGAAACTGCTTTACAAAACCGGCACGGCGCACCACACCGCCCATCCCGGCATACTCGTCGGCAGCCTCGGCGCTGATGGGTTCTATACGGCTGTGCGTATCGCTGGTGTGCAGGATAAACAGTTGTTTTCCGGATTGGCCGGACGATACAGAATCGGCGGACACCAGGCAAAGGGGTTCTTCAGTAATGACACGCTCCTCTTGCTGTGCCGATGCGGGGAGCATGAAAAGCAGCAGGGCTGCCAAGGAATACATATGTTTCATAGAACTTCTGTTTTTTTAATGCTTACTCTTTAACGACCACTCTTCCCTCCATGCGCGAAGTCACCTTCTTGCCGGCTGCCGTCTGCTTCTCCACATACTTCATGAACAGACCACGCAGTGTAGCCCCATCCGGGCACTCCCTTTTATCCGCCTGCAGGAAAGCCGTCATTCCATCGTTTCCATCAGCCAGATAATCAATCGTGGCAACCGTATAGTCACGGTCATCCTCCACCGGCTTGCCGGCAATGGAAGCCTGGAGCAGCTTGCCATCCTTGCTGATTTCCAACTGTATACCACTCACCCCTTCACCAAGTCTCACCGCAATGTTTTCAAACAAGTGCTTCATGGCAGAGCCTTTCATCGTCAGCACACAGAGCGAATTCTCAAAAGGCAATATCTCATAGATGTTTTCGGTAGTGATGTCTCCTTCCGTCAGGGAGTTCCGGATTCCACCGATATTGATTAGCCCCATATCGGCCGGTTTGCCCAGCACTTCCACCGCAGCCTCACGCAGTACATCTGCAATCAGATTGGATAAAAGGCTTTCGGGCCGGAATCTGTCCATCGACATTTCTGCGGTTCCCACCACATGATACATAACGCTGTCCATCCGGGCCTTGTAGGGCGCCAGCAGAGCCACGGCTTCGGCATCCGGCTCGGCATCCCAGACAGAGTTCATGGGAATTCTGCCTCCCTCTACCTTGGTCACTTCGTAGGAAGAATGGCAGGAAACCAATAGAAGCGCAACCGCCAACACTGCCCCCGCAAGGAGACTGAAAGTTTGTTTCTTCATATTCATTTAGTTTTAAATTGCTACAAATATACTTTTCTTTTGCGACTGAGCCACACAATTAACCGATTATTTAGACTTGCGTTTAGCAGAATGAAACGCTCAAAAATCATCCCAACTGGCGAAAAAAAGCTTGAAGCACTTGTGTATCTGGCAAATAATTCGTTCCTTTGCACCGCTTTCGCGCAATCGCTGTCAGGACACCAAGAGAGAAGCCTGGTATGTTGCGTTGTAACGATGAAACAATTTAATAATAAAAACAATGGATTTAATTAAAATTGCAGAAGAAGCATTTGCTACCGGAAAACAGCACCCGAGCTTCAAGGCAGGTGACACTGTAACAGTAGCATATCGTATTGTCGAGGGTAACAAGGAACGTGTACAGCTGTACCGTGGTGTTGTTATCAAGATTGCCGGACATGGAAACAAGAAGCGTTTTACAGTACGTAAGATGTCAGGAACCATAGGCGTAGAACGTATTTTCCCGATTGAATCACCGGCTATCGACAGCATCGAAGTGAACAAAGTGGGTAAAGTTCGTCGCGCTAAACTGTACTACCTGCGCGCTCTTACCGGTAAGAAAGCAAGAATCAAAGAAAAAAGAGTTAACGGTTAATTCCAGACTCCTATTTCGAAATAAAAAAGGGAAACTGACAATGTCGGTTTCCCTTTTTTAGTGATATACACAGTAGACATACACACCATGCGATACTCTACTGCTACTCCCTCATTCAAAACATTGTAAGCCTGCGCTCCTTTCCTTTCACATAAGCCTTCCTTCTTGCTGATATGTTAGTTTATCAGCGCCCAACGGCCGTGAGGCGCTCTGCTAACGACCGTCAACAAGGTGCTTTATGGCCGTTAGGCGAACGCCTCACGGCCGTTAAACAGCTCTCATATGCATAGCTTGCCTATACTGAATACCTATCTTATCCATACCAAAAGCCTGACTTCCACCTATTATCGCACGGGCTTTTACGAAGTTAATACCGTGTTTGCAGGAAACCAATAGCTTGTTTACACGATATTGGCAAATTGCCCCATATCCTATTAATTTATTGTACTACAAGACATTAATAGATTATTTGGCGTAAATTTAAGGTGGAAGCAAAAGTTGCTTCCACCTTTTCAAGTTGCTTCCACAGCATCCGCAACCCCGATGAATAAAGGGATACAGAGAATGGGTGGAAGTGTGGAAGCAACTTGTGCATAACTTTATTGCTGAGGAATATGTGCCACCAAAGAAAAAAAGGTGTGTCGAAACTCTCATAAACTAAAAATCACCCTCGCCACAGATAGGTGTAGCGAGGGTGACTTCGATAGAAGGGGAGTTTTGACATATCCCCTCCTTTATCAGTTTCCCTAATATTGATTACTTGATATCTCTCAGCTCCCAGCCCAACGCACTGGCACCCAGCACTGCAGCATCAGAGTCCTTCAACTCGGAAGCCAGCAACTTGGTCTTGCCTTTGTAGATATTCAATACATTGTCGTCAATAGCTTTCTGGATAGGCTTGAAGATATAGTCTCCCGCTTTTGCCAGACCACCGAACAACACGATAGCTTCCGGACTGGAGAAAGCGATGAAGTCAGCCAAAGCCTCACCCAAGATGGTTCCGGTAAACTCAAAGATGTCTTGAGCAATCTTGTCACCCTTCACCGCTGCATCATACACATCCTTGGAAGTAATGTTTTCTGCCGGAATGTCGCGCAACAAACTCGGTTCGGTACTCTTGGTCAAGAACTCACGTGCAGAACGCGCCACACCCGTAGCCGAACAATAAGTTTCCAGACAGCCGTGACGTCCGCATCCGCAGAGACGTCCGTTTTCACGACGGATAATAGTATGTCCCAACTCTCCGGCAAAACCGTCATGGCCATATACCATCTGACCGTTAATAACGATACCGCTACCTACACCGGTGCCAAGAGTTATCATGATAAAGTCTTTCATACCACGAGCCGCACCGTAAGTCATTTCACCGATACCGGCAGCATTGGCGTCGTTTGTCAAAGCGGTAGGGATACCCAAGCGCTCTTCAAACATGGCAGCCAAAGGAATTACACCCTTCCAGGGAAGGTTCGGGGCAAACTCAATAGTACCGCTGTAATAGTTTCCGTTAGGAGCACCAATACCGATACCTTTTATCTTGTCTACGCCACCGTTGGCAATAATGAGCGGCAACAGATTCTTGCAAACTTCGTCTACGTAATCATTGACGTCCTCATAAGCTCCGGTTTTGATGGAACTGCTTGCAATAATAGTTCCGCGTGCGTCTACAATACCAAAGACGGTGTTTGTTCCGCCTATGTCAATGCCCACTACATAGGGCTTTTCCATGTTTGAATTCATGATATTACTTTTGTTTAAAGGGTTAGTTAATCACATTCATGGTTACAAAAATCACAAAGAAAAACGACACTGCAAAATCTTTTTTTAAAAAAGTTTGCAACTTTTGCAACTTTTCGTAGCATTGCTGCGTCTAATAGTGAAAATTAATAAGAGTAAAGCAATAAACAGGGAAAACAGTGATACAACTAAAAGACATTAACAAGACCTACAACAACGGAGCACCGCTGCATGTGCTCAAAGGTATCAACCTCGACATTCAGAAAGGCGAATTTGTTTCCATCATGGGCTCATCGGGTTCGGGAAAGTCCACTTTACTCAATATACTGGGTATTCTGGATAGTTACGACACGGGGGAATATTATCTGAACGGTACCCTCATCAAGAACCTCAGCGAAACGAAGGCAGCCGAGTACCGCAACCGTATGATTGGTTTCATCTTCCAGTCCTTCAATCTCATTTCCTTCAAGAATGCAGTGGAGAATGTGGCGCTTCCTCTCTTTTATCAAGGAGTGAGCCGCCGCAAACGTAATGCGCTGGCACTGGAATATCTGGACCGCCTGGGGCTGAAAGAGTGGGCACACCACATGCCAAATGAGATGTCCGGTGGACAGAAACAACGTGTAGCCATCGCCCGTGCCCTCATTACCCAACCGCAGATTATCCTTGCCGATGAACCTACCGGCGCGCTCGACAGCAAGACTTCCGTAGAGGTGATGCAGATTCTAAAGGAACTGCACGATACGGGCATGACCATCGTAGTCGTGACCCACGAAAGCGGTGTTGCCAACCAGACGGACAAGATTATCCATATCAAAGACGGTATCATAGGTAGCATCGAGACGAATCTGAACCACGATGCAAGCCCGTTCGGAAAAGACGGATTCATGAAATAATAAAGGAAGAGCCCCCTCCCCCTTTAATTTTTAATTCTTAATTTTTAATTATCAATGATAGACCTTTGGCAAGAAATATACGGAACCATCAAACGCAACAAACTGCGTACATTCCTGACGGGCTTTGCCGTGGCATGGGGAATCTTCATGCTCATCGTGCTGCTCGGAGCCGGAAACGGTATCATACATGCCTTCGAGCAAAATGCGTCGGAGCGTGCCTTGAACTCTATCCGCATCTTCCCCGGCTGGACCACCAAGTCATACGACGGTCTGAAAGAAGGACGCCGCGTCCAACTGGACAACCGGGACATGGATGACACGGAGAAGCAATTCACCGAAAATGTCATCAGTGCCGGTGCCACCGTGCGTCAAAGTAATGTAAACGTCAGCTTCGGACAAGAATATATCAATATCTCTCTGCTGGGCGTATATCCCAACTACACCGAAGTGGAAACCGTGAAAACAGCGGACGGACGTTTCATCAACTACAACGACCTGAAAGACCGACGTAAAGTCATCATCCTCCATAAGAAATCTGCAGATATCCTTTTCGGAAAAACGCATACTGAACCCATCGGACAATTTGTCAATGCCAGTGGAGTGGCCTATCAAGTAGTAGGCCTCTACAATGACCAGGGAGACCGCGAGGCAAACGAAGCGTATATCCCCTTCTCCACCTTGCAGACCATCTATAATAAAGGAGACAAGCTGAATAACATCATCTTTACAACCAAGAACCTGCACAGCATAGAAAGTAACGAAACCTTTGAAAAAGAATACCGCAAGGCTATTGCCACCAATCACCGCTTTGACCCCACAGATGAGAGCGCCATATGGATATGGAATCGTTTCACCAACTATCTGCAGACACAGAATGCAATGGGTATCCTCCGGACTGCAATCTGGGTTATCGGTATCTTCACACTGTTGAGTGGGATTGTCGGCGTGTCGAACATAATGCTGATTACCGTGAAAGAACGTACCCGGGAATTTGGTATCCGTAAGGCATTGGGAGCAAAACCTTTCTCCATCCTTTGGCTGATTATTGTGGAAAGCGTGACTATCACTACGCTATTCGGTTATATCGGTATGGTGGCAGGCATCGGGGTGACGGAATGGATGAACTCTGCTTTCGGTAGCCAGACGATGGATGCCGGCATGTTCCAGCAGACCATGTTCTCCGATCCCACCGTAGACCTCAGTATTGCTATCCAAGCTACCCTGACCCTTATCATAGCGGGTACGTTGGCTGGGTTCTTCCCGGCTAAGAAAGCGGTAAGTATCAGTCCTATTGAAGCACTTAGAGCAGATTAAAGATTATGAGAATAGACATAGATACGTGTGAGGAAATCCTCATCACAATAACAAGGAACAAAACGAGAAGCCTGCTTACGGCGTTCGGCGTATTCTGGGGTATCTTTATGCTGGTGGCGCTTATCGGTGGCGGCCAGGGCATGCAGGAAGAACTAAAATCCCAGTTCGAAGGATTTGCAACCAACTCGGGCTTTATCGCTGCACAAAAGACAAGCGAGGCTTATAAAGGTTTTCGCAAAGGACGATGGTGGGATTTGGAGATGGAAGATGTGGACCGTGTACGCAATGTGGACGGTGTGGCGCTTGCCACGCCTTCCATTGCCTTATGGGGACAAGTGGCTGTCTACGGAGACAACAAGTACGACTGTAGTGTGAAAGGCTTGTATCCCGAATATGAACAGATAGAACATCAAGAGATGACCTATGGACGTTTCATCAATGATGTCGACATTAAAGAGTCGCGTAAAGTGTGTGTAATCGGCAAACGTGTTTATGAAAGCCTCTTCAAACCCGGTGAAGACCCCTGCGGCAAATATGTCCGGGTAAATGGTATCTATTACCGGGTTATCGGAATGTGTTCATCCGAAGGCAATGTCAATATACAAGGGCAGGCCTCTGAAGCCATTACATTGCCTTTTTCCACCATGCAACAGACCTACAACCTCGGAAAGAAACTGCATGTAGTATGTTTCATCATGAAACCGGGAGTAAAAGTGAAAGACGTGCAGCCCGAAGTGGAACGTCTTGTAAAAGCAGCGCACTACATTGCTCCCGATGACAAACAAGCCGTCATGCTTCTGAATGCGGAAGCTATGTTCTCCATGATGGACAACCTGATGATTGGAGTGCGCTTTCTAATCTGGATGGTAGGTTTGGGGACGCTGTTTGCCGGAGCTATCGGCGTATCGAATATCATGATGGTAACCGTCAAGGAGCGCACAACGGAAATAGGCATACGCCGTGCCATAGGTGCCCGTCCTAAAGACATTCTGCAACAAATTCTTTCGGAAAGCATGGTGCTGACCACTATAGCGGGTATGGCAGGTATTTCTTTTGCCGTATTTGTACTGCAAATACTTGAAAAGGCCGCCAATGACCCTGGAGTTATCAAAACCCACTACCAGGTTTCATTCGGACTGGCTATCGGAACCTGTATCCTCCTCATCGCATTAGGAGTGCTTGCCGGACTGGCACCTGCCTATCGCGCCATGGCAATCAAGCCAATTGAAGCCATCAGGGATGAATAAACTTATAGAGAGACCACTAACCGTAAGCCATGAAATAATGGCTATATCAATCGTAAATAATTAAATCGTAAATATAAGATGAAAACAAAGAAGTTTCTGAAAATCGCATTATTGGTAGTAATTGCTGCCTTATTCATTTGGACATTCGTTTTTCTGTACCAGAAGTCCCAACCTAAAGTAACAGTATACGAAACGATAGTTCCGGAAGTGACAGACCTTGAAAAGACTACCGTAGCCACCGGCAAAGTGGAACCGAGAGATGAAGTCCTTATCAAGCCGCAGATTTCCGGTATCATTGCCGAAGTATACAAGGAAGCAGGACAAAGTGTGAAGCAAGGGGAAGTGCTTGCCAAAGTAAAGGTGATACCCGAACTGGGACAATTGAACTCTGCCGAAAGCCGCGTACGATTGGCGGAAATCAACGCTGCCCAAGCCGAAACGGATTTCGCCCGTACCCAGAAACTGTACAACGACAAGCTTATCAGCGCTGAAGAGTACGAAAAAGGGGAAGTAAGCGTGAAGCAGGCACGCGAGGAACTGCAGACAGCAAAAGATAACCTGGAAATTGTAAAGGAAGGCATCACCAAGAACAGCGCCTCTTTCAGTAGTACCCTGATCCGTTCCACCATTACCGGTCTGATTCTGGATGTACCCATCAAAGTCGGTAACTCGGTTATCATGAGTAACACTTTCAATGACGGAACCACCATCGCTACCGTTGCCAACATGAACGATTTGATTTTTCGCGGCAACATTGACGAAACGGAAGTGGGCCGTGTGCACGAAGGCATGCCGGTGAAACTGACAATCGGCGCCCTGCAGAATCTTTCGTTCGATGCCACACTGGAATACATATCTCCGAAGGGTGTGGAAGAAAACGGTGCCAACCAGTTTGAAATCAAAGCTGCCATTGCCGCACCGGACAGCGTACAGATACGTTCCGGCTATTCTGCCAACGCAGAAATCGTATTGGACCGTGCCCAGAAAACGCTTGCCGTACCGGAAAGTACCATTGAATTCAATGGTGACAGCACCTTTGTATACGTAATGACGGACAGCGTACCGGTACAGAAGTTCGAACGCCGCCCCATCCAGGTCGGCATGAGTGACGGCATAAAGATTGCCATCAAAAGCGGTATCAGTGCCCAGGATAAGATTCGCGGTGCAGAGAAAAAGGATTAACAAACGGAATAGCTTAAAAAGATATACGATATGAATAAAAAGATATTCTTATACCTCGCAATATTCGGCAGTATCTCAGTGCAGGCGCAGGAACGATGGTCTTTACGCCAATGCATAGACTATGCCATCGAGCATAACATCAGTATCCGCCAGACAGCCAACGCTGCCGAACAGAGTGCTGTCGAAGTAAATACAGCCAAATGGGCACGACTGCCGAACCTGAATGCCAGTGCCGGCCAGAGCTGGAACTGGGGACGTACGCAAACAGCCATCAAAAATGAGGATACGGGAGACTATTCCACTGTATACGTCAACACCAGCAGCCACGGCACTAATATGTCTGTCAATACCAGCATACCTATCTTTACCGGTCTGGAAATTCCCCACCAGTATGCATTGGCCAAACTAAACCTCAAAGCTGCCATTGCCGACCTGGACAAAGCCAAGGAAGACATTGCCATCAATATAGCTTCGGCCTACCTTCAGGTGCTGTTCAATGAAGAGCTCCACCAGGTGGCGTTGGGACAAGTGCAATTGAGCAAAGAGCAATATGTCCGCATCAGCCGGCTTGCCGACTTGGGAAAAGCCTCTCCGGCAGAACTGGCAGAAGCCAAAGCACGTGTGGCACAAGACGAGATGAATGTAGTGCAGACAAACAACAACTATAAGTTGGCCCTGCTCGACCTTAGCCAGCTTATCGAACTGGAAACACCGGAAGGGTTCAATCTGGAATCTCCGGCAGTCAATCTGGATTTAGTCCCTCTCACTCCTCCGGATGAGATATTCCAAACAGCCATGGTGAGTAAGGCTTCCATACAAGCTGCACAGTTCCGCTTGGAAGGCAGTAAACACAATATCCGTATTGCCCAGAGCAACTACTACCCGCAACTGAGCCTGAACGGTAGTCTCGGTACGAATTACTATTCTACCATCGACCGTACTTTCAGCCAGCAGATGAACGATAACTTCAACAAATATGTAGGATTCAACCTCAGCGTACCTATTTTCAACCGTCTCTCTACCCGTAACCGGGTACGCACGGCACGCCTGCAACGTGAAAACTATGCCTTGCAATTGGATAATGCCAAGAAGACACTTTATAAAGAAATCCAACAAGCATGGTACAACGCCGCTGCTGCCGAAAGCAAATATACCAGTAGCCATACAGCCACCGTTGCCAGCGAAGAGTCTTTCAAGCTGATGAGCGAAAAGTATGAGAACGGAAAAGCAAATGCCGTAGAATACAATGAAGCAAAACAGAACCTTATGAAATCCCAATCAGACGAATTGCAAGCCAAGTATGACTATCTGTTCCGTACCAAGATTCTGGATTTCTATAAGGGAGAACCGATTGAATAAAAAAAGAAGTATAATTTTAGTTGTTGTGTTTGATTCTCCCCTCTCCCTGCCTCCAGGCTGACAAGAGGGGAGTTTTTTGTTCTTCTATCTCCTTTCCGAAGAGCGGGAAGAGCTACTGCCGGTAGAACTGCGGGTAGTGCTTGAAAAGCTGCTGCGACGGCTTTCGGAACTCCGTACGCCGGAAGCATTTCTTCTTTCCTTGCTTGCCGTCTTTACCCTGCTACGGCTGGGGCTCTTATCATTATTTTTAGTTCTTGTGGTTTCTATTTTCTCTTTACTCGACTTTCTGCCACTATCCACACTACTACGTCGCGTACTGCTGTTACGTGTACCTGTGCTAATGCGATTATTACTACCGTTGCTACGTCGCGTGGTATATACATCATCCCTGCCTGCCGGACGCTTATGCGAATTAGGGCGGATGTTCACCGAACCGAAATCTGAACGGCGGCTGGTGTGGTACGACTTATCATTCCGAATACTCCACGAACCGGTATAGTGCGGATGATGGTAACGACCGCGATAATAGCTGTTGTGATAGTGCGTACGATAATGCCCACCGCAATATGTACGGTAATGATACGGCCGCGGGAAATAGAAATGATTATGGTTGGTGTAAGTGATGTAAACCCTAAAAGACCAACGACCACCACTTACATAAACCGGACGGTAAAAATAGGCGGCCTGCATGAAACGGCCGTACTGCCGGTTATTCAGCACCCATCGAAGGTCGTCATTGCGCACATCCAGATAATCGTAATAGCGATTCAAGGCCCATTCCTCCCCCCGAAGAACGTCATCCATCAGATAACGTATACCGGAAATGAAATCATAGTTTATTTCGTACACGTCATTATACTGTTCTGTACTCAGGTTCAATTCATAGGCCATCTTGTCCGTAAGAAAGCGGGTCTCTTTACGCACTTTGCTGTTGCTCATTGCCGCACTACAAACAGCTGTACTCATCATAGCGGCAAAAAATATAAATATAATCTGTTTCATAACCCCTCCTTTTTTTAGTTATTCTTCTCATGATATTGTTTGATGAAGGCATTTATCTCGTTCTTGTCCGACGAGAAGGTCAGCTTGTCTATCGCATAATAGAAATTCGGTTTATCGGCTATTTTAGGATAAATCTTCTTCATCAACTGTTTCTTTTCACTGTCGAAACGATAAAAATCCATCAGACGGATACACTGGTCAGTAGTGAACCAAGAGGTCAGCAAGGCATGGTCGAGCACTTCCTTACGGTCTGAATCGAAACTCTGTTTTTCCATCAGCCCCATAAACTGTTCGAAGGCAGATGGTGACATCACCGGTTCATGCTGCTCGCCTCCTAACGGTCTGTCACCGGGTCTGCCAGGCTTGTGATGATTAGAAGTACCCCAGTTTCCACCAGGTCTTTTGTCCTCTGGAATGAAAATATCTTCCACTTCATTGATGGAGCAATGCACACGTTCATCATATAGGAGTTTTCCTCTTCGGGAATTCTCCCCACGGGATGGCGCTTCATAAACCTCTACCCGACAACTACCACGCAGATTGGCTACAAAACAACTGAAAGTAGGCAGGCAAACCTGCTGTCCGTCGACCAGTACCAGCACTCTACGATATGGACTTTCTATACGGATTCCGTCTATGGGCGCCGCTTTTATTGCGGGAAACGCTACCAGAACTAGACAAACACTTAATATCAAATGACGTATCATGACTTTTCTTTTTTTATTGTACGACAAAAATAGGGAGAGGAAATTCCCCTCCCTAATGATTGTCTCTATTTACAAGTAGGGAAATTCCTAATGACTGGGACTAATTCCTAATCCTGATTCCATCTTCCTCCAATACAACCAGATGTTTTTTGTACAAATCTCCCACAGCCTTTTTGAAGGTTTTCTTGCTGACACCGAAAGTTGCATAGATTTCTTCTGCCGGACTCTTGTCATTCAAAGCTATCCGTCCGCCCTGTTCACGGATATAGTCCAGCAACGTAGCTGAGAAATCTTCTACTTTAGCCTGCCCCGGTTTTTGAAGCAGCAGGTCTATCTTGCCGTCTTCGCGTACCTGCTTCACATAGGCTTTCATCCTCATGCCCGTGTGCAGTGGCTGAAATATCTCGCTCTCATATAGCAAGCCGCTATATTCATCGTTGATGATCGCCTTGAATCCCAAATCCGTCTTCTGCCAAATCAGGATATCCACCTCCTGCCCCGACTCATAGGCGGCCTTCTCTTTGGAAAGATAACGGTCTACCTTGGCCGATGCCACGATACGATAGCTTTCATCATCCAAATGGGCATGAACCACATACTTCTTTCCCACCTGCATCTTCATTTTCTGTTCGCGGAAGGGGACGAAAAGATCCTTCATCAATCCCCAGTTAAGGAAAGCACCATACTGGTTTATCCACGCCACCTCCAAGCAGGCAAACTGCCCGACCTGCACTAACGGTGTCAGAGTAGTGGCTACCAGACGTTCTTCGTTATCAAGATATATAAAAACGTTCAGTTTGTCTCCCACCTTACAGTCTTGGGGGACATAACGCGACGGAAGCAGAATTTCACCTTCTTCGCCACCGTCCAGATACATGCCGAAGGCTACCTCCTTCACCACTTCCAGCGTATTGTACTTTCCTAACTCAATGCTCATAGTTTCTTACTTATCTTCATTTTCCCAACAAAGATAAGTAATTTAGGTACAATACAGCAGTTCGGAAAGAAGAAATAACTTTTTGCTCTAAAAGATAACTTTTTTCTATGAACAACTCTCTTCAAAAAGGGTTATCTTTGTATCGTGACAATCAGCAAGAAAAGATATTACTCACCTTTAAATAAAAAAGATTATGGAATTTCTGACAAATGACAAATTGACAATCGTCGGCGCAGCCGGCATGATCGGTTCAAACATGGCACAGACTGCAATCATGATGCATCTCACTCCCAACCTATGTCTGTACGACCCTTATGCTCCCGGACTGGAAGGTGTGGCCGAAGAGCTGTTCCACTGCGGATTCGAAGGAATGAACATCACATTTACCTCCGATATCAAAGAAGCGCTGACCGGTGCCAAGTATGTGGTATCATCAGGCGGTGCCGCCCGCAAGGCCGGCATGACCCGCGAAGACCTTTTGAAAGGCAATGCCGCTATTGCCGAAGAATTCGGTAAGAATGTAAAAGCCTACTGTCCGGATGTGAAGCACGTGGTTGTCATTTTCAACCCTGCCGACATCACCGGTCTGATTACCCTATTGTATTCCGGCCTGAAACCTTCACAAGTGACCACATTGGCTGCCCTCGACAGCACCCGCCTGCGCAGTGAACTTTCCAAGCACTTCGGCATCGCCCCCGACAAAATCGAAAATTGCCGTACCTACGGCGGTCATGGTGAACAGATGGCTGTATATGCCTCTACCGCCAAGGTGGACGGTAAACCGTTACTTGATATCATCGGTACCCCTGCCCTGACTAAAGAACAGTGGGTCGAAATCCAGACTAAGGTAACCAAAGGCGGTGCCAACATCATCGCCCTCCGTGGACGTTCTTCCTTCCAGAGTCCGGCATACGTCTCTATCGAAATGATAGCTGCAGCGATGGGTGGCAAACCGTTCCGCTGGCCTGCCGGTACATATGTACACAGCCACGGCTTCGACCACATCATGATGGCAATGGAAACTGAAATTACCAAAGACGGTGTACACTATAAGGAACTGAACGGCACGCCCGAAGAAGAAGCCAAACTGAAAGAAAGCTATGCCCATCTCTGCACACTTCGTGACGAGGTGATAGAAATGGGTGTACTGCCTGCCATCAAAGACTGGCACAGCATCAATCCGAATATCGACTGATGTCTTCGATAGCAAATGATTTTTAGAAGTAAGGTGCCTCGCTCCATAGAGCAAGAGGCACCTTTTTTAGATATTTTTCCTCAAAAAGCCTTGCGGTATAAAAAAAACTCTTTATCTTTGCACCCGCAAACGAAAAAGGTGCCATAGCTCAGTTGGTAGAGCAAAGGACTGAAAATCCTTGTGTCCCCGGTTCGATTCCTGGTGGCACCACTTTTTAAGAAGGCAAAACGATGTAAATCCCTGAATTTCAAAGAAGTTCAGGGATTTTTCTTTTCCAAGAATAGGCAAAATTAGTGAGATTGAAGCAAACCATACGTCCTTATTCAAGGGACTGTTTTTAAAAGCCCGAAATGTTCCACTG
>NZ_QSOX01000014.1:0-120618 GCF_003466325.1 Bacteroides sp. 4_1_36 | reverse complement strand
TCATAATAGTAACACATTTATTAGTTTGTAAATGTGTCTACCTATATCAGGATAAGACACGCTGATTTAAAGGGAAGTATTCAGTATAAGACTATGGCAGTATTTCACCTTCCGCTGTCACCTTTACGTAGATTTCCCTTTCCCCTTGCTCCATCTCTACCAAAAAGTAACTGCCATCGGGAGTCTCAATAAAGTCGGCATCATCAATGACATAACCGGGATGGGCAGCCGTAACGGCGTTCTTCACTACATCCTCCAGATGTCTCTTACTGATATCCCAGATAGTATAGGCCCATGCACCCTCAGCGGTGAACATCACATCCTTGCTGATACTTCCGTGCACGATTTCGACTTCCGTCATACCGTTCTTTTCTTTTTCAATATCCACAATGCGGGCATTGGGATATTTCTCTGCTATAAAATCTTTGATGGCAGCGGAAATATCAGAAGGGAGATAATCTTCGGGAGAACCGCCGTTGTGCGCATCGGCCACTTCCTTCACCAGAATGCCGTCCTCCGAATAATAGAGGTCCATTTCCTGATTACCTTTCTCCACTTCGATGATGTAGACAACAGCCATTTCCTTACGTTCCAGCTTGTCTACATCTTCCACCTTCCATACATTATAATAGGTACTACTCTCGTAAGAGCTTCTCACCGGAGCGGGAAGGTCTGCACAACGGAGGTCGGTTTCGGTCATCTGCCATACACCGTCTTTGGTGAACCAGGCCTCCTTTTCGAAATTGTCCTCATGGAAATCAGCCACATAATATGCACCTTTTGTTTCCCATTCTATACGCTGGGCATTGGGATGCTCCTTGGCCAACGCATTACTCAGTTCCGCGGGCACGGAGATTCCGTCGTTGTCGTCATCATCACAGCTTTGCAAGGCAAAGGCAAACACGCCTAACGCCAATAATAAGAAGTACTTTTCCAGTTTCATAGTCATTTCGTTTTTTTACATTATCAATACCAAGTTTGTTCATTTTGTATGGCAAAGATGAAGCCTAAATCTGGAAAGAATCTGGAAGAATACTCATATTTTGCAGAAAACAGCTATCTTTGTGCCACTAAAAGCGTTCATAACAAAAGAGATACATAATAACACAATGGAAAAGAAATTCAAACGTACCACCGTGACCTCGGCATTGCCGTATGCCAACGGCCCGGTTCATATCGGACACCTGGCAGGCGTTTATGTTCCTGCCGACATTTATGTCCGCTACCTGCGACTGAAAAAGGAAGATGTAATCTTCATCGGCGGCTCCGACGAACACGGAGTGCCCATCACCATCCGCGCCAAGAAGGAAGGCATCACCCCGCAAGACGTGGTGGACCGCTATCATACGCTTATAAAGAAGTCTTTCGAAGAGTTCGGCGTTTCCTTCGACGTGTACAGCCGTACTACTTCAAAGACGCATCACGACACGGCTTCCGACTTCTTCCGCAAGCTGTACGATAAGGGAGAATTCATCGAAAAGACCAGCATGCAGTATTACGACGAAGAAGCTAAGACCTTCCTTGCCGACCGCTACATCACCGGCGAGTGCCCCCACTGCCATGCCGAAGGCGCTTACGGCGACCAATGCGAGAAGTGCGGCACCAGCCTCAGCCCCACGGACCTGATTAATCCGAAGAGTGCCATCAGCGGCAGCCAGCCCGTGATGCGTGAGACGAAGCACTGGTATCTGCCGCTGGACAAACACGAGGAATGGCTTCGCCAATGGATTCTGGAAGACCATAAGGAGTGGCGTCCCAATGTTTATGGCCAATGCAAGAGCTGGCTCGACATGGGCTTGCAGCCGCGTGCCGTGAGCCGCGACCTGGATTGGGGTATTCCCGTTCCCGTAGAGGGTGCCGAGGGCAAAGTGCTCTATGTATGGTTCGACGCCCCTATCGGCTACATCAGCAACACCAAAGAGTTGCTGCCCGACACATGGGAGAAATGGTGGAAAGACCCCGAAACGCGTCTGGTACACTTCATCGGAAAAGACAATATCGTGTTCCACTGCATCGTGTTCCCCGCCATGCTGAAGGCAGAGGGTAGCTACATCCTGCCGGACAACGTGCCGAGCAACGAGTTCCTGAACCTGGAGGGCGACAAGATTTCCACTTCACGCAACTGGGCGGTATGGCTGCACGAGTATCTCGTTGACTTCCCCGGCAAGCAGGATGTGCTGCGCTACGTGCTGACCGCCAACGCACCGGAGACAAAAGACAACGACTTCACCTGGAAGGACTTCCAGGCACGTAATAACAACGAGCTGGTTGCCGTTTATGGCAACTTCGTGAACCGCGCCCTGCAACTCACCAAGAAGTACTTCGACAGCGTAGTGCCCGCCGCAGGCGAACTGAACG
Source organism: Bacteroides sp. 4_1_36 (assembly GCF_003466325.1). Taxonomy (NCBI): domain Bacteria; kingdom Pseudomonadati; phylum Bacteroidota; class Bacteroidia; order Bacteroidales; family Bacteroidaceae; genus Bacteroides; species Bacteroides sp. 4_1_36. The sequence continues at coordinate 118,260 of NZ_QSOX01000014.1, read as the reverse complement.
ACTACGACCGCGAGACGCTGAAAGAATTTGCCGACGTCAAGGCAGAAGTGGAGAAGTTGCTGGATGTATTCAAATTCCGCGACGCACAGAAGGAAGCGATGAACCTTGCCCGCATCGGAAACAAATACCTTGCCGACACCGAGCCGTGGAAGCTTGCCAAGACGGACATGGAGCGCGTAGCCACCATCCTCCATATCTCCTTGCAGTTGGTCGCCAACCTTGCCATTGCTTTCGAACCGTTCCTGCCCTTCAGCAGCGAGAAGCTTCGCAAGATGCTGAACATGGACAGCTTTGACTGGGCAGAGCTGGGACACACCGACCTGTTGCCTGCCGGACATCAGCTGGGCACCCCCGAACTGCTGTTCGAAAAGATAGAAGACGACGTCATCCAGGCACAAGTAGACAAGCTGCTTGCCACCAAGAAGGCAAACGAAGCCGCCACCTACAAGGCAAACCCCATCAAGCCGACCATCGCCTTCGAAGACTTTGAAAAGCTGGATATCCGCGTAGGTACAGTGCTTGAATGCGAGGCAGTGCCCAAGATGAAGAAGCTGCTGAAGTTCAAGATTGCCGACGGGCTGGAAAACCGCACCATCGTCAGCGGCATTGCCCAGCACTACAAACCGGAAGAACTGGTAGGCAAGCAAGTGCTGTTCATCGCCAACCTCGCTCCACGCCAATTCAAGAACGGGCTGGTAAGTGAGGGAATGATTCTCTCTGCCGAGAATTATGACGGCTCGCTGGCGGTGACTTCACTGCTGAAAGAGGTGAAGCCGGGCAGCGAGGTGAAATAAAACAGTAACAAGGTAACGAGTTAACAAGGCTACAAGGAGGAAGGAAAAGCCTCGTGGCCTTGTTAACTCGTTGCCTTATCAACCAATAAACTATGTCCGATACATCACTCAAAGAAAAAACAGCCAAAGGCCTCTTCTGGGGAGGATTCAGCAACGGCATACAGCAGTTGTTAAATCTGGGATTCGGAATAGTCCTTGCCCGTCTGCTGGATGCTTCGGATTATGGTATGGTAGGGATGCTTACCATCTTCTCCGCCATTGCCGCCGCCTTGCAGGAGGGTGGGTTCATTTCGGCACTGACCAACCGGAAGGAGACTTTGCACAAGGATTACAACGCCGTGTTCTGGTTCAGCCTGATGTGCAGCACTACTATATATATATTACTCTTCTTTGCCGCACCGCTGATTGCCGACTTCTACGATACGCCCGAGCTGATACCGCTGTCCCGTCTCTCCTTCTTGGGATTCGTCATTTCCAGCATGAGCATTGCACCGAGGGCATATCTATTCAAGAACCTCAGAATCAAGGACACTACCGTCATTTCTATTTCAAGTCTGATAGTCTCCGGCATTATGGGCATCACATTGGCGGCAAACGGATTCGCCTATTGGGGAATTGCACTGCAAAGCATCTCTTTCATCACCGTAATGACGGTTCTCAATTTCTACTTCTCGCGTTGGAGACCCCGCTTCCGGTTCGACTTTACACCTATCAAGGAGATGATAGGGTTCAGCAGTAAGATAATCATTACGAATATCTTCACCATAATCAATAACAATTTGTTTTCCGTCTTGTTGGGTAAGTTCTATTCGGAACGGGAAGTGGGTAACTTTACGCAGGCAAACAAGTGGAACGGCATGGGACATACCACGATTACGGGCATGATAAACGGCATTGCACAACCCGTCTTTACCCGGGTTGCCGACGACAAGGCACGGCAACTTGCCGTATTCAGAAAGCTGCTGCGCTTCACCGCCTTTATCTCTTTCCCCGCCATGCTGGGATTGAGCTTGGTATCGAAAGAACTGATTATAATCACTATCACGGAGAAGTGGCTGCCCAGTGCCGATATCTTGCAACTGTTATGTATTTGGGGAGCATTTATTCCCGTCATCAATCTGTTCTCCAACCTGCTCATCAGCCGGGGACATTCTTCTATCTATATGTGGAGCACCATCAGCTTGAGCCTGCTGCAAATAGTAGCTGTATGTGCCATATACCCATACGGGTTGGAGTGGATGCTGCGTATTTTCGTCATTATCAATATCGGCTGGCTGTTTGTATGGTTCCGTTTTGTCAAGAGGGAGATAGGATTAAGACTGCGCGATATGCTGAAAGACATCTCTCCTTATCTCTCCCTATCCATTGTACTCGTAGTGTCAACTCACTATGCCACTCAGCCCATAGAAAACCTATACTTAAATATGGCAGCCAAAATCATTATGGTAGCTGGGCTTTATGCACTGGTTTTGTGGAAACTACAATCTACCATCTTCCGGGAAAGCATTGAATTCCTCTTAAAGAAAAAAAGAGCATGAGCCGCATAGCCTACATCATATCCGCCTACAAGGATGCCCCACACTTGGCACGCCTGGTTGCCGCACTGGATGACCGGGCAGACTTCTACGTGCACATCGACCTCAATGCCGATATACACCCTTTTGAAGAAGCCTTGGGAGACAAGGTCACTTTCGTGCCCCGCCACCGGATAAGCTGGGGAGGATGGGAACAAGTGGAATATCAGAAAGAATTGCTTGCCGCCGTATTGCACAGCGGTATCCCCTATATCCGCGTAGTATGCCTGAGCGGGCAAGACTATCCGTTATGGAACAACAACGCCATCCACCACTATTTCGAGGAGCATCAAGACACTGAATTCATCGGCGGTTTCAACCTGACACACTGCACCGTGAAACAGCAGTTGCACAAGATAACCCATTACCACCCTTTCCGTGACCTGCCTTGGAAGAGTATATGGTGGAAGAACAAACTCATCGTAGCATCGCGCAAGCTGGTACAGATACTCCCCATCCGGAAAGCCCCTTTTGCACCCTTGGAAGGCAAGCAGGCAGATGTCTATTTCGGTTCCGACTATTGGGCCATCACGTTGCCCTGCGCACGATATGTATATGAAAAGTTGTGCACGGAGGAGAAGCTGGTGAAGTATTTCAGAACCAGCTTTGTACCCAGCGAACTGTGCATACAGACCATCGTATTCAACTCCCCTTTTGCCTCAAAAGGGCTTCTTTTAGAGGGAGAATACCCCGGACTTACCCGTCTCACCCCCTTGCACTACATAGACTACGGCGCATCCATCCGCGTGATGACACTCGAGGACCTGCCGGTATTGCGGCAGTCTGGAAAGATGTTCTGCCGGAAAATAGTAAGCGGCACATCAGACAGATTAGTGGAAGCCATAGAGCAGACAAGAAGAGAATAAAAAGAGAGTTATCCCAACAGATATGCCACTTTATCCCAACCGGAATGCTGCAAAGAAGCAATTAATTCGTATTTTTGCAGCATCACATTTCTATTGATACAATGAAAAAGAATGTAGCAGTCATATTGGCAGGAGGAGTCGGTAGCCGCCTGGGATTGTCCACTCCCAAGCAATTCTTCAAGGTAGCGGGAAAAATGGTCGTGGAGCACACCATCGATACTTTCGAAAGCAATCCACATATTCACGAGATAGCTATCGTATCCAATCCTTTCTATATCTCCGATTTCGAATCTATCATCATCAAGAACGGATGGAAGAAGGTCAAGAAGATATTGAAAGGCGGACAAGAACGGTATCATTCCAGCCTATCCGCCATCAAAGCCTACGAAGACACTGACGTCAATCTGATATTCCACGATGCCGTACGTCCGTTAGTGAGCCAGCGGATTCTGAATGACGTTATTGCCGCATTGGAAACCTACAAAGCTATTGATGTGGCAATGCCCGCCACGGATACCATTATACAAGTCAATGACAGATTCATTCAGGAAATCCCAGACCGCAGCAAACTGATGCGAGGACAGACTCCGCAAGCATTCCATCTGGAAACCATCAAGCATGCCTATGACATTGCCTTGCAAGACCCGGCCTTTAAAGTGACCGACGACTGCGGCGTAGTAGTGAAATACCTTCCGGAAGTACCGGTTTATGTAGTGAACGGTGAAGAAAGCAACATGAAGCTGACCTATAAGGAAGACACCTATCTGCTGGACAAATTCTTCCAGCTGCGCAAAAGTGAACTGAACACCTTGCCCATCGACCAGGAAAACAACCTGAAGAACCGGGTTGCAGTCGTATTCGGCGGTAGTTACGGCATCGGCGCAGACGTGGCTCAGCTACTCAAAGAGAAAGGAGCCAACGTATTCTGCTATTCGCGCAGCATGAACGGAACGGATGTAGGCAACAAAGAGCAGGTGAGCAAAGCCTTGCAGGAAGTGTACCGCCAATGTGGACGGATAGACTACATTATCAATACTGCCGGACTGCTGAATAAAGAACCTCTGATGAGTTGCGACTATCAGACCATCTGCAACGCTGTGAACACCAACTATATGGGTACTGTCAACGTGGCACTTGAAGCCTTCCCCTATCTGAAGGAGAGCAAAGGTAAACTCGTATTCTTCACTTCCAGTTCCTACACTCGGGGGCGTGCCTTTTACAGCATCTATTCATCGACCAAAGCCGCCATCGTGAACTTTGTGCAAGCCATAGCACAAGAATGGGAACCGTTCGGCATCAGCGTGAACTGCATCAATCCGGAGCGCACCAAAACACCTATGCGTGTCCATAACTTCGGCATCGAACCGGATAACACCTTGCTGACCTCCGAGCAAGTAGCCATTACCACCATACAGTCACTGCTTTCCGAATTCACCGGACAAGTCATCGACGTAAAAAGAGAAGAAGTATGAAGAACCAATACCTATCGGACTACGTTGCCGACAACCTACGCGCCTGCCAACTGAAGCAACTTTCCATACTGAAAGAGGTGGACCGCATCTGCCGGAAACACAAGTTAAGCTACTGGCTTGACGGAGGCACACTGTTGGGAGCCATGCGTCATGGAGGATTCATCCCCTGGGATGATGACATAGACATCGGCATGACACTGGAAGACATGCAAGCATTCATGAAGGTAGCCCCCTCCGAACTACCCGACACACTGTTCCTGCAAACCCCGGAAAGTGACCCTACCAGCAAAGAGCCCATCGTCAAGATAAGGGATTTAAACTCAATCTATATTGAAGCAGGAGATACCTTCAGCGTAGAGTATCAGAAAGGACTATACGTAGATATATTCCCTTTCATCGACTACCCCACCGTGCCCCGCCCATGGGCAAAGAAGCTGCGCAAAGGCATCTCCGTCAGTTACTCCATCCTACACGCGCAACACTACTACTCGCTGCGCTCCTTTGCAGAATTCTTCTACTTCGGCATGAAGTATGCGCTTTTCAAAGGGATATGGGCAATGCTCTGCTTGGTACGCCCCAAAGGGACTTATCTTTCGAATATACTCATCAATAACGGATACGGCATCATGCACCGTAAAGATTCCGTCTTTCCGCTCTCCACCATCACTTTCGAAGGAAAAGATTTCCCGGCACCGGGCAATGTGGACGCCTATCTGAAAGATTTATATAAAAACTACATGGACATTCCTCCCAAAGAGAAGCAGATAGTCCATGCCTGCTATATTCACCCGGAACTAAAACCATTGCCATGAAACCAGCCCTTGTAGATGTATCTGTACTGATCCTTTTCTTCAACCGCCCCAAACTGCTGGCGCAAGTATTCGAACAAGTGAAAAAAGCACGCCCCGCACGACTGTTTCTCTATCAGGACGGCCCGCGCGGCGAGCGTGACATGCCGGGCATAGAAGCTTGTCGCAAAGTAGTGGCAGACATCGACTGGGAATGCGAAGTACACCACAACTACCAAGAGAAGAACTACGGCTGCGACCCATCGGAATACATGGCACAGAAGTGGGCATTCTCCTTGTCGGACAAATGTATCGTGCTTGAGGATGACGACGTGCCTGCCGTCTCTTTCTTCGGCTTCTGCAAGGAACTGCTCGACAAGTATGAGCACGACACACGCATCAGCATAATTGCCGGATTCAACAACGAGGAGATTACACCAGACATCACTTCCGACTACTTCTTCGCCACCACCTTCTCCATCTGGGGATGGGCGAGCTGGCGGCGGGTGACGGACCAATGGGATGAATTCTACACCTTCCTGGACGACAAGGAGAACATGCGGCAACTGAAGAACCTCATCCACACACGGCGCTACCGCAAAGACTTCATCTACATGTGCCAACGCCACCGCGAACACGGGAAAGCCTATTACGAAACCATCTTCCACGCTTCCATGTTGTTCAATTCGGGTCTGAGCATCGTGCCCACCCGCAACATGATAAACAATCTGGGAGCCACTGCCGACTCCACCCACTTTGCCGGCTCCGTGCACACCATGCCGCGCGGTTACCGCCGCATCTTCACCATGAAACGCTACGAAGTGGAGTTTCCGCTGAAGCACCCTCGCCACGTCATCGAGAACACTGCCTACAAGGATAGCGTTTACCGCATCATGGCATGGCGGCATCCCTGGATAAAGATTGCACGGTCGTTCGAGGAACTGGCGTTGAACCTACGGTACGGCAACTTCACCATCATATGGCAAACGCTGCAAAAGCGTATCCGGAAATGGATGAAACAAGACCGGCATCTGTAACAAGAAAAAACATTCAAAAAAGAAGAAACGAACAACAGTCATGAGAGTACTACTTATCAATACATCCGAACGCATCGGCGGCGCAGCCATCGCCGCCAGCCGTCTGATGGAATCACTCAAGAACCACGGCATCAAAGCCAAGCTGCTGGTACGCGACAAGCAGACCGACCAAATCTCCGTTGTGTCACTGGACCATAACTGGCGCATGGTGTGGAAGTTCGTCTGGGAGCGCATCGTCATCTGGAGCGCCAACCGCTTCAACAAGAAGAACATCTTTGCCGTAGACATTGCCAACACGGGGACAGACATCACCTCACTGCCCGAATTCCAGCAAGCAGACGTCATCCATCTGCACTGGATAAACCAAGGGATGCTCTCGCTGAAGAACATCGAGAAGATTCTCGCCTCGGGCAAGCCCGTCGTCTGGACCATGCACGACATGTGGCCCTGCACTGGCATCTGTCACCATGCCCGCGAGTGCACCCACTACCAGCAGGAATGCCACAACTGCCCCTTCATCCACGGAGGCAGAGGCAAACGTGACCTTTCCTACCGCATCTTCCACAAAAAGCAGGCATTGTATCGCAACCGTCACATCAACTTCGTCACCTGCAGCCGCTGGCTGGAAGAACGTGCCCGGACAAGCGCCCTCTTCTGTGGACATGCCGTGACGTGCATCCCCAACCCCATCAACACCAACCTCTTCAAGCCCCGCAACCGACAGGAAGCCCGCAGCCGTTGCCTACTGCCGCAAGACAAAAAGCTCATGTTGTTCGGCTCGGTGAAGATTACGGACAAACGGAAAGGCATTGACTACTTGATAGAATCGTGCCGACTGCTGGCCGACAAGCATCCCGAACTCCGGGAACAGTTGGGTGTCGTCGTCTTCGGCAACCAATCGCAACAACTGGAAAACCTGCTTCCATTCAAAGTCTACCCGCTGAACTTCGTCAGCAACGAACACCAACTGGTGAACATCTACAATGCCGTGGACATCTTCGTGACCCCCTCGCTGGAAGAGAACCTGCCGAACACCATCATGGAAGCCATGGCATGCGGCATTCCCTGCGTCGGATTCAACGTGGGCGGCATCCCTGAGATGATAGACCATCTGCACAACGGCTACGTGGCACAATACAAATCCTCGGAAGACTTTGCCAACGGCATCTACTGGACGCTGACCGAACCCGACTACCCCAGCCTCTCGGAACAAGCCTGCCGGAAAGCCATCTCCCACTATTCGGAGAACGTCGTCGCCAAGAAATACATTGACCTTTACAACAAAGTAACCGGAAGAAATGCATAACCACCCCACCCCGAAATTCAGCATCATCACCGTGACCTACAATGCCGAAGCGGTACTGGAGGACACGATTCAAAGCGTTATCTCGCAAACCTACCACCACGTAGAATACATCATTGTGGACGGTGCGTCCAAAGACAGCACGCTCTCCATTATCGACCGTTACCGCGACCGCATCACCCGCATCGTGAGCGAACCGGACAAGGGACTGTACGACGCCATGAACAAAGGCATCCGCCTTGCCACCGGCGATTACCTCTGCTTCCTCAATGCTGGCGACAGCTTCCACGAGGACGACACCTTGCAGCAGATGGTGCGTTCCATCTCCGGCAACGAACTACCCGACGTGCTGTACGGCGAAACGGAACTGGTGGACAAGGAAGGTCACTTCATCCGCATGCGCCGCCTCGCCGCCCCGGAAGTGCTTACCTGGCGAAGCTTCAAGCAGGGCATGCTGGTCTGCCATCAGGCCTTCTTTGCCAAAGCTTCCCTTGTAGAACCCTACGACCTGCAATACCGCTTCTCCGCCGACTTCGACTGGTGCATCCGGGTGATGAAGAAGGCACGGACCTTGCACAATACCCATCTCACCCTCATCGACTATCTGGAAGAGGGAATGACCACCCAGAACCGGCAAGCATCCCTGCGCGAACGCTTCCGCATCATGGCGCGGCATTACGGACTGATGAGTACCGTAGCCCATCATGCCTGGTTCGTATTACGGGCCGTGATAAAGAAATAGCACAAATTTCGAGGACAAATATACTTTGTTCCCGCAAGACCTATACCTTGCGGGAATCTCCCCTATACCCAGCTCTCTACAGTATAGGAGTGAGTACCCAAAACATCCCCATGTTTTCACCTAAAACATCCGGATGTAATGGAGCAAAACATCCCCATGTTTTGGGGTAAAACATCCGGGTGTTTTGGAGAAAGACATCCGGATGTTCTGCATATTAAGTCCTATACCGTGAGGGGCTAAGTCCTAAGACGTAGGAGATTAAGTCCTAAGGCAAAGGAGGCTGGGTAACTGTAAGCAGCGCCTTCAACTCTTTTACCCCTTCCGAAGCTCCCTTTTGAATGACATGTATCGGACGCATGACGTGCGTGTCCACCGGCTTGGGGTCTATCAGATACACTTCGGCGGCACGGGGCACGTAGTTCAGCAGTCCCGCAGCGGGATAAACGTTCAGGCTGGTGCCGATGATGACGAAGATGTCCGCCTGCTCCACATACCGGATGGCAGTCTCAATCTCCGGCACCGACTCGCCAAACCACACGATGAACGGGCGGAGCTGCGTACCGTCGCCCGCCTTGTCGCCCAACTTTACTTCATATTCCTCCGGCGCCAGTTCCTTGACGAAATGCGGATTATAAGGGTCGCGGCTGGAACAAACCTTCGTCAGTTCCCCATGCAAGTGTATCACGTGCGTACTGCCGGCACGCTCGTGCAGATTATCTACGTTCTGGGTGACGACCGTTACATTGAAATCCCTCTCCAGGTCGGCAACGCCCAGATGCCCGGCATTCGGCACCACATCGAGCAACTGCTTGCGACGTTCGTTATAGAAATTAATGACCAGTTCCGGATTACGTGCATACCCCTCGGGAGTCGCCACCTGCTCCACCGGATATTTGTCCCATAATCCGCCCGCATCACGGAATGTGCTGATGCCGCTCTCGGCGCTCATACCAGCACCCGACAATATGACCAAGTTCTTCATTTTCCGCTCCTTTCCTTTATTAAAGTAAGACAAATATAAGAAGAATGTTCAAGTTGTGATATAAATAAGAAAAATTAAATACTTAAAAGCCTTATCATTCAAATAAAAGACGTACTTTTGCCATTCGTAAATTTGCAATAGACTGGAAAAGAAACCAATCCGGTCGTCAACAAAAGAATCTTATGGACAAATTCAGTTATGCTATCGGCCTTGGAATAGGTCAGAATCTTTTAAGCATGGGTGCCAAAGGCATTGCAGTAGATGACTTTGCACAAGCAATCAAAGACGTTTTGGAGGGCAACCAGACGGCAATCAGCCACACAGAAGCCCGTGACATCGTCAACAAGTACTTCGCCGAACTGGAGGAGAAGATGAACGCAGCAAACATAGAAGCCGGCAAAAAGTTCCTGGAAGAGAACAAAAAACGCGAGGGAGTTGTTACGCTTCCCAGCGGACTTCAATACGAAGTTATCACAGAAGGAAACGTCGGTCACTATGCCAAAGCAACCGACCAGGTACAATGCCACTACGAAGGCACACTGATTGACGGAACGCTGTTCGACAGCTCCATCAAGCGCGGCCAGCCTGCCACATTCGGTGTAAACCAAGTGATACCCGGTTGGGTGGAAGCCCTTCAGCTTATGCCCGAAGGTGCCAAGTGGAAACTCTACATCCCCAGCGACCTGGCATACGGAGCGCAGGGTGCCGGCGAGATGATTCCTCCCCACAGCACGCTCGTATTCGAAGTCGAATTACAGAAAATTTTATCTAAATAAACAAACAAGTAAAAGCAAAATGAAAAAAGTAACATTTCTCATGGCTCTTGCAGTAGCTGCCGGCATGGTATCTTGTACTGCTCAAAGTCCGAAAGCTGATTTGAAGACGGACATCGACTCATTATCTTACGCCATCGGTATGGCACGTACAGAAGGTTTGGACCAGTATCTTGCACAACAAGGCATTGACTCAACCCAGATGTCAGAATTCCTGAAAGGTTTCAACGAAGGCGCAGCCAAAATCGATAAGAAAGACGTGGCTTACATGGCCGGTCTGCAAGTAGGCCAGATGGTCAGCAAGCAATGGGTGGAAGGCTTCAACCAACAAATCTTCGGCAACGACTCCACACAGAGCATCAGCCGCGAAAATCTGCTGGCAGGTTTCGTAGCAGGTGTCATCGGCAAGGGTGGTGCTATGGATATGATGAAAGCTCAAGAGTACATGCGTACTCAGATGGATGCCATCAAAGAAAAAGCAACTGCAGAAAAGTATGCTGACAACAAAGCTGCCGGTGAAAAGTTCCTGGCTGAGAACAAGGCTAAAGAAGGTGTAGTAACTACCCCGAGCGGTCTGCAATACAAAATCATCACCAAGGGTAACGGTGCCGTTCCTGCCGACAGCAGCAAGGTGAAAGTAAACTACAAAGGTACGCTGATTGACGGAACAGAATTCGATAGCTCTTACAAGCGCAACGAACCTGCTACTTTCCGTGCCAACCAGGTAATCAAAGGCTGGACAGAGGCCCTCACCATGATGCCCGTCGGCTCTAAGTGGGAACTCTATATCCCCTACGACCTGGCATACGGTTCAAGAGAAACCGGTAGCCAAATCAAGCCGTTCTCTACTTTGATATTCGAAGTGGAACTGCTGGGTATCGAGAAGTAATGTAACAATCCGAAGGGAGGGGCAAAACCCTCTTGATACTTCTTTTAGGCGCGGATTACGCGGAATACGCGGATTTGGTAAACTAAATCCGTGAAATCCGCGTAATCCGCGCCTTATCGTTACCCCTCACTTTTATTCATTTTTCCGTCCCTTTTTATAGATAAATTAAAATAAAGTCCTATATTTGCTTACTATTTGATAACAACAAGAACTTTACTTATTTACTATTATGGAAAAAATAGACAATCTTGACCGGCAGATTCTGGAAATCATTTCCCAAAATGCCCGTATCCCTTTCAAGGACGTAGCTGCTGAATGTGGCGTGTCACGTGCTGCCATCCATCAACGTGTACAGCGCCTGATTGACCTTGGCGTTATTGTTGGCTCAGGCTATCATGTAAATCCCAAGTCCCTTGGATACAGAACCTGCACTTACGTAGGAATCAAGCTGGAAAAGGGCTCCATGTATAAGACGGTAGTTGCTGAGCTGGGCAAGATTCCCGAAATCGTAGAATGCCACTTCACCACTGGTCCGTACACCATGCTGACCAAGGTATATGCCCGCGACAACGAGCATCTGATGGATTTGCTGAACAACAAGATGCAGGAGATTCCTGGCGTAACCGCTACCGAGACCTTGATTTCCCTGGAACAGAGCATCAAGAAGGAGATTCCTATTTGCCCCGAGAAATAACGAACAACAATGGATTTCTTGAACGAATATCATCTGTCGGGCCTTGTCATAGGTATCTGCACATTCCTCATCATCGGCTTGTTTCACCCCATAGTTGTGAAAGCCGAATATTATTGGGGCACCAAGTGCTGGTGGATTTTCCTTTTACTCGGCATCGGCGGCATCATTGCCTCCCTTTATACGGAGAACATCATGATAGCCTCCCTTTTGGGCGTCTTTGCATTTTCCTCGTTCTGGACCATCAAGGAGATATTCGAGCAGGAAGAACGAGTGAAAAAAGGCTGGTTTCCCAAGAATCCAAAACGAATTTATAAGTTCTAAGGACAAAGGTTATAAGGAATTTTATCCAAAAGTCTTGCATATTTCAATAGAAAATGCTACTTTTGCCCCCGCTATCCAAGCAAGGATGCATCGGACTTGTAGCTCAGTTGGTTAGAGCAACAGACTCATAATCTGGAGGTCCCTGGTTCAAGCCCAGGCTGGTCCACAAAGAATTGCCTCATAAACAAGTGTTTATGGGGCTTTTTTATTAGGACTTCTTCTCTTTGGATTTTCGAAATACTGACAAGAAACAGGCTGTCTTGCTTCGTTGTTGACCTATTGTTGACCCCAAAATAAGTACCACAAACAGATAATCTCACCACACAGATAAGCAGACTACAAACTATTCAGAATATCTAAAATGAAAGAATTTACTTATGAACAGATAAGAACAAAGGCTCTTAAACAGGGAGTGAAAGATAATAAGGTTCACATTGGATTGTGGGCTAATCTTAATAACTATCTAAAGACAAGGAGAAAAAAGAATGGAAAGGTTACTACCTATTATATTTCATTGCAGAAACTATCTTATTAATTTACTAATATTTAAACTGACATGATAATTCATCTACCAACAGGAAAGAAGTTCCATAACAGAAAGGAAGCCAAGATATATTTTGGCACTGCCTACTATTACAAAATGGAACGTGAGAAAAATATTTAGTGTTTACCAACAATGTTCAATCAGCAACTAATGAATATGAAGATACAATTAAAGTACTTGCAAAACAGGACAAGTAACATTAGGCAGGATTATATTAGAAAGAGATACAGGGAAGCCATCAACCATCCTCTTATTGATTTTACAATGAGAAGTCTTTACTGCATCCTACCCATAGACCGCCCCAACTTTATAACACTGTCCCACCTCTTTATGAAAGTGGATTTGAATATTAAAGTGAAAGGATATTATATCAAGCTCTTACACCCAACCAACAGAAACGCTTACCTCGTCTATTGTTGGGAGATAGTCAGATTAATGCAGCTTGCAGAGCATTCGTTTCTGATGTGAATTTCAAGAGTACAGGGGACAGCATTACAGGTTGGCAGCTCTTAAACCCGCTCAATGGTTCTGTAAAGTCAAGTTACATAGATAACTTCTTGGAAAGGAATCTTAATTGCACAGAGTTTGTACAAGGCATCCAACGTGCCAAATTAGGAGATAGTGAATACGCTTGGTTCTTGGGCTAAGTGGATTGTTGATTGAGAGAGGAAAGGGCAGCTATTCAGTTAGTTGTCCTTTCTTTATATCTACCAACCTATTAAATATCGTACATTATGGATATAGATTATACTGTGGGTGAAGTGGAATTGTCCTACAAACCCAAATTCAAGAATATATATAAGGTAACCGTTTTGTGGAACTGGAGAAGGAAGTATTGCTTCCCATGACCATCTTCATCAAAAAAGTCCTGCTGAGAACCTGTACCGGCATCAGTTTTGTCGACTCCACTCCCTTACGTGTTTGTCGTAACCAAAGAATCCTTATTCATAAGACATTTGAGGGACTTGCCGAGCGTGGAAAATATTCAATGGGATGGTCCTTCGGATTCAAGTTGCATCTGATAATCAATGACAAGGGTGAAATTCTCAATTTCATGTTCACGCCTGGAAACGTGGATGACCGGGAACCGTTGAAGCAAGGTAAGTTTTCGTAGAACATCAAAGGAAAACTATGCGCAGACAAAGGATATATTGGTCAGGCTCTGTTTGAGAACCCTTTTCTTAATGGCATACAGCTTGTCACTAAAGTTAAAAACAATATGAAGAATTCACTGATGAGTATTGCCGACAAGATTTTGCTCAGAAAAAGAGCCTTGATCGAAACTGTCAATGACGAATTGAAGAACATTGAGCAGAGGGAGAAATCCTTACCTTTAATAAGGATAACACCTATACAGAGAAAGGCGAAAATGACACTCAAAATGATACATTTGAATACTTCCCTAACAGATATATGTTCGTTACTTATTATACAACTGATTGGGGAGAAGAGAATACCATTTACACTGTTGTTAAGATAACTAAAGATGAGCTATATCTTAACAACAATGAAAACTTTAAGATTAATTGGAACGACCTTATTAATGGTCATGTTGGCTGTAAACTTTACAGCATGTAGTGATGATGAAGATGAACAGACAATCATTGAACAAGCTAACCTTATAGGTAAATGGCAGACCACTTGGGAGAAGATTCACAAAGTGGAGAATGATAAGGAAGTAGTAACTTCTGATGAAGCATATACCAATGGTTTATGGGAGTTCAAAGCTGACGGTACTTGCACAGAAGGCTATGCGGACGGTGGATATACAGAAACAAGTCGTTGGTCTTTGAAAGACAATAAGCTGACTATCTCTTACGATGATGGTTATTCAGATGTCCTAACTGTTAATGAACTTACAGCTACTAAGTTGGTTCTCGCCTTTGAGGATTGGGACACAATGGATGATGGTAGCGAGGAATTGGATGACATTACAACAACCACTTACAAGAAGATTGACTAATTACCAATCTACTTAAGACAGAGCAGCATTTGAGGAAACTCTTATGCTGTTTTTCTTTTTATAAAGCTACTACAATTTCAAGGAATACTTCTATATATAATCCCATTCGCAAGAATGTTGCAGCAGTTTATAATAAACAAAACTTTATATAATCTTCTATTTCTTGAGCAGTTACAGCATAAATCGGTGCAAGTTGCTCAAAATGGGAATCTCTTGTAAAACGAGAGCCGTTGGTGAGCATAGCTAACAGATTCTTGGATTTCAATTTATGTCCAGAGTAGGTAAGGGCTAAAGATACCAAATCGTTGATAGGTACACCAGACTTTAAGATGGAATAAATATCATAATAATCGCGAAAATTACTCCTGCGTAGCATCACCTCCATCTTCATAGCTCCAATAGACTTTACATCTGCCAATCTGAGATTATTCAGATATTCCACAGGCATACTTACAGGAGAATATTTAGGACAGGCATAAAAGGAGAACTTTACTCCAGACACTAAATACTCCACATGGTCTATATCTAAAATGTCCTTATGCTGAATATCACCTATTACAGCGAGCTCTTTCTCTATCTGATACCATGCCACTTCCATTTTCTCTGTTTTAGAGGTACGCCATTTCATAAAGTCCAAGTCCTCACTTTGTCGAGTTCCCATTTGCAATGACAAAGCTGTGCCACCTACCAAGAGATAGGGTTTGATGCAGTCCAACTTAGAAACGGCTTCAAAAACCTGCAGCGTGTGTGGAGCTAAACCTTTCATGCAAACATTTTATTAAGATGGCGGGTAGCCATAGACTTTATATAAGCATCTGGCTTCTTTGCCTTGAAATAATACCATGCAAAAAAACGATTCAACGTGTAGAGATATTCCGCTTGGGGAACAAGATAATCCAGCCACACCTGCTTAATTTTCTTGAAAGGATAAATTAGAAACAGTTGGTTTATTTCTTCCAAGTCAAGATGTAACAAGGTTTTCTCAATCAGCATATCATCTGGAATATCCTTGATTAAGTTTTCATTGTACGACCAAAAGCAGTGTTCTTGCTTCAGTTTCGCCAATAGTTCTTGTTTTACCACATCTCTTGACATAACTCCCTGTTTTAGAATAACACAAAATTAGTGATTATTCTTGTCCAAAGCAAATCACAATGGAGAATGTTTCATTGTGAATAAGATTTTTAGTAAATTTGCATAATAAGTTCAGTGTTGACCTATTGTTGACCTCAGAACCTACACAGAGATAATTAACGTGTTGATAACGAGGCAGCTCAGTTGGTTAGAGCAACAGACTCATAATCTGGAGGTCCCTGGTTCAAGCCCAGGCTGGTCCACAAACAAGAGGCTCATTCTTAATAGAATAGAGCCTCTTTTAATTTTTGGACTCCGCCATACAAGCCCGGTATTTGTGTAATAAAACAACCTTCATCATGAAATACGGAGTATCTCCAAATACACTGCTCATAACTGCCGGAACCATATGGTCATTGGCAGGAGTCAATATTCTGCGTATAGGCCTGACCTGCTGGATAGATGACGGACATTATTGGCTATTCAAAGTCTGCGAAGCCAGCCTGGTATTCCTTCTGTTCTCCGGCATTATTTTCCATAGGCTGTACAAGAAACATACTCTCCGTATCTCACAGAAGAAAGGTAAGCACTGCCCCTTTTCCTTTTTCGACGTAAAAGGATGGATTGTCATGATAGGCATGATTGCAATGGGAATTGTAATACGTACCTGCCACCTTCTGCCCGACTCCTTCATCGCAGTGTTCTATACCGGACTTTCTCTCGCGCTTCTCGGCACCGGGCTACGCTTCATCTGGTATTGGTGGAGGAACAGATAACTCCGGATTCACCGATTCCCATCCTATGCAGGCTCCGGCAAAGTGCTGATCGCCTCGCTCTTTATCCTTTCAGGCTTATTGCTATTCCCCGGCAATTTCCAAGCCATGCTGTAGCCCTTGGCCCTTATCCTCATCGGCATCTTCCTTCTCAGACATCACCATAGGAGAAACTGGACACACCAAAGGACAGTGCATCGCCGTGCCAAGATGGTACAACGGATGATGAACAAGAGAATGGGAGAGCAAGAGGAACATAGCACCCGGAGAAACCTACATAGACCTGGACTGCAGTTGGGGAGGAGTGGAACTGCACATACCCGCCGACTGGCAAGTACGCATAGAATGCAGTTGCTTTTGCGGCGGATGTGAAGACAAACGCTGGCAAGGCACACCTGCCAAACAAGCATTCCTTTCCGCCTCTTGTTCGGTATTCCTGCCTGGACAGCTATCCTTTTGTGGTATCATCTGCAGATTGTGGCAGGCACTTCATTACAAACAGAAAATTTCACCGCCCCGAGGCAGAAAAGGCCGCTCCCCTGCCACAAGAAGAAAGTATTGACCGGATCACGGTAAAAGACGGCTCCCGGATTCACATCATCAAAGTGGAAGACCTATTATACATCCAGGCTTGTGGGGACTACGCAACCCTGGTGACATCAGACGGAGAGTACATCAAGGAACAGACCATGAAAAACTTCGAGACACATTTGCCAGCAGATAACTTTGTCCGCATCCACCGCTCGAGCATTGTCAACGTAACCCAGATATCACGAGTAGAACAGTATGGAAAAGAGACCTACCAAGTGACGTTAAAAAGTGGCGTCAAGCTACGGGTAAGCCTCTCCAGATACCGGTTACTGAAGGAACGGTTGGGCATATAAATGCCGCAACCAGTCCTTCAGAATACTTCCTGCAGAGGAAAAAGACAATTAATCTTAAAATACAGCGGAATATATAACTTTGTCCAAAGTTATTTGTTCCTTTACCTTACTATGATGAAACATCTGTATTACATACTTATGTTTACCTTCCTCTGTCTGGGTTTGACTGCCATCTCCCAGGAGGAACAGCCGGACTCACGGAATACTACCATGAGTCCGGCGGGAATAGTTGTCGGAAGTCCGGCCTCCGAATGCTCCTTTACCGCCTACACACAGTGCGCATTGTACACAGCCACCCACCGTTCACTATTCAATGACGAAAATACCGACTGCTGGACCAACGAAGCGTTGTGTCCGAACAGCCTATACACACATAACCACGCCTCTCCGAAATTCCTGAAGATGAGAATTCTGAAACCAGCCGGGCAACTGGAGCATCTGCTTTCCAGCCATCTGTCTGCCGGAGAGAGCGCCAACCTTTCATTCAATCCCAGTGCTCTCCGCTATTCCTGCGGATACTATATCTATGCACTGCTGCATATCCTGATTTAGACTTTATCGGACTTATTGCAAACCATTACCGGAGGTGTATTGCATGTACATCTTTCGCTTTTTTATTATCCATTTCATCACATTAATATCATAACTATGTCCGATTTATTCCTCCCCACCCTTGAGATGATGGGGCTCACTTTTGCAATCGGTTTCTTTGTGGCATTCATCATCAAACTGATAGCCAGCGCAGCCGATTCACTCGATTTCTACAGTTCCCACCAGCAGGAGTTACTCCGCCTGCGCCGTATAAAGAAGTTCCGCCAGAAGATGGAACTGATGCTACACACCCCCTCCATGCACGGAAACATCTTCGGCAACGACACGCGCGAAGACTACAGCCGGGGTGTGGACCGTGAAAACGAAAAGCCTCGGGGCTATTACCACGGAGTAAGCCACGGTGTCTCCAAAAGAAACCTGGTAGACTACTTCTACCCAGAAGATACCCATATGATGTATCTGGAAGATGCCATCAGCCACCGTGACAACAAGAACAAGACTAAAAAGAACAACGACACCAAAAACAAAGACTAATCATGGAGAATATAGATTTTGCAACCTTGTTCCAAGGATTCGGAACAATGATGGAAAGCGGCTGGCTGCTCTCCTCTGCCCGTGTATTTTTAATAGCCCTGGGCCTGCTGCTCATATACCTGGGATGGAAAGGCGTACTGGAGCCTATGGTCATGATTCCCATGGGACTGGGTATGGTCGCCATTAATTGCGGCACCCTTTTCATGCCCGACGGTACATTGGGGAATCTCTTTCTGGACCCGATGCTTTCGGATACGGACGACTTGATGAACACCATGCAGATAGACTTCCTGCAACCGGTCTACACCCTGACCTTCAGCAACGGATTGATTGCATGCTTCGTATTTATGGGTATCGGTACCCTGCTCGATGTGGGCTTCCTGCTACAGAAACCGTTTGCCAGCATATTCCTTGCCCTATGTGCCGAATTGGGAACTTTCCTGACTGTACCCATCGCATCTGCATTGGGACTGTCCTTGAAAGAAAGCGCTTCCGTAGCCATGGTAGGAGGTGCGGACGGACCGATGGTGCTTTTCACTTCCTTGGCCCTGGCCAAACATCTGTTTGTACCCATCACAGTAGTGGCCTATCTCTATCTGGGACTGACATATGGCGGTTACCCCTATCTGGTGAAGCTGCTGGTGCCGAAACGCCTGCGCGCCATCAAGATGACGAGCAAGAAGCCGCCCAAAAACTATGATGCCAAAGTAAAACTGGCTTTCTCGGCTATATTGTGTGCTGTACTGTGTTTTCTGTTCCCGGTTGCCTCACCGCTGTTCTTCTCCTTGTTCCTCGGAGTGGCAGTACGCGAATCGGGGATGAAGCATATCTACGATTTTGTAAGCGGTCCGCTGTTGTATGGTTCTACTTTCATGCTCGGCCTGTTGTTGGGCGTACTTTGCGACGCACATCTGCTGCTCGACCCTAAAATTCTTAAATTGTTGGTATTGGGCATGGGCGCACTGTTGCTCTCCGGTATCGGCGGAATCATTGGAGGATACATCATGTACTTCATCAAGCGGGGCAATTACAATCCGGTCATCGGAATTGCAGCCGTGAGCTGCGTTCCTACTACGGCGAAGGTTGCCCAGAAGATAGTAAGCAAGGACAACCCCAATTCCTTCATCTTGGGAGATGCCTTGGGGGCTAATATTTCAGGAGTAATCACTTCGGCCATCATTACGGGTATCTATATTACTATAATTCCCTATCTGTAGCCTGCGTAGTGGGTTTAGGTGACGGAAAGAGGTTGTGGTAATCACAATCTCTTTCTTTTTATGATACATGGGGCAAGCTGTTGCATTTCAGATAAAATCCTTTACCTTTGCCGGCAAACACATTTATCAAGATATCAGGATGAAGAAAGTATTTAAATTGGCCGGAGGATTCATGGTCGGGGCATGCATCGGCTTTGTAGGAATAATAGGTGTAAGAGTCCTGGTTTTGGGAGACTCGTTCGACGGTTTA
Organism: Bacteroides sp. 4_1_36; assembly: GCF_003466325.1. Taxonomy (NCBI): domain Bacteria; kingdom Pseudomonadati; phylum Bacteroidota; class Bacteroidia; order Bacteroidales; family Bacteroidaceae; genus Bacteroides; species Bacteroides sp. 4_1_36. Next base: position 98,234 of record NZ_QSOX01000014.1, on the reverse strand, counting down.
CACAGCAAGTTTGCCGAAACCGGCATGCTGGAGACAGTAGGAGTTTCCTTGTTAGCCATACTGATTCTGCTGTTCTCCATCTTCCTGCAAGTGCTTCTGCACGAAGGCGGGCATCTTGTCTGCGGACTGGCAACCGGCTACCGCTTCGTCTCCTTCCGCATCTTCAACCTTACCTTCATACGGAAAGACGGGAAATTATGCATCAAGCGTTTCAGCCTTGCCGGAACGGGAGGCCAATGCCTGCTTACCCCACCCGAAAGGCCTCTTGAAGATATCCCAACCACCTTGTACAACCTGGGTGGAGTGCTTGCCAACCTGCTGACCGCCATCCTTGCCTTCCTCCCCCTGCTGACCGTAGACGGGCTGCCTTACCTGCTGAAATTCTTCCTTCTGATGCTCTCTTTGATTGGCATTCTCCTTGCAGGGATGAACGGCATCCCCATGAAGATGGGCGGCATCGGCAATGATGCCGACAACATGCGCCTGCTTCTCAAGGACAGCAAGAGCAAGCAGGCACTGGTCACCCAGCTGCGCATCAACGCACTGGTGCAAGAGGGCATGCGTCCTAAGGACATGCCTGCCGAATGGTTCAGCCAAACGGAAGACATCAACTACAAAGATGCCCTGCAGGTCACCATAGCCTTGATGAGCGCCTCGCGCCTGCTCGACTGCGAAGAATGGGAAGCCGCCTACAATGCATTTGAGAAAATAATGAGCCACCGGCACGAAGTCATCGGACTTTTGATAAAGGAAAACGCTTGCGAGCTGCTCTTCACCGCATTGGTGACAAAGAGGACCGCACGGGCAGAAGAATTATATACCGATGAGCTGGATACCTACATCCGGCAATATAAGGATGTGACGTCTTCCAAACAGCGGCTGCTCTGCGCCCTGGCACTCTACCGGGACAAGGACACAGCAAAAGCAAAGGAGATTTACGAAGCCACCTGCCAACGGAAAAACAAATACTTGATGCAGGGAGAAGTCAGTTCGGACATAGCCTTGATGAAATCAATCCTTACCGCCAAGAATGCCTTGTAAGATGGAACGATATTTCTTTTACTTGTTATATCTGCTGCTTGGCTGCTCACTATGCGGTTGTAGCAGAAAACAAGCGCCAAAGCAGGCACAAGACCCAGATACGGAGACCACCATCCCGTACGCCGACACCATAGCGGCACCCGTCCCTCCGGCTCCGGTTAAAAGCCGGACAGCCCGCTACCTGGACTCCCTCGGTTTCGTCAACATCGCCGAAGCGGACAGCAGCATCGCCATCGACTTGATGTACACCCGTGCCGACAACTTCACCGGAACCCTATTGTACGAAGACCTGAAAGAAGCCTACCTGCACCCCGATGCCATGAAAAGCCTGAAGCGGGCACAACGCCTACTGAAAGAACAGTACCCCGGCTACAGCCTCATCGTCTACGACGCAGCGCGCCCCTTGTCCGTACAGCAGAAGATGTGGAACGTAGTGAAAGGAACCTCCAAATACATCTATGTCTCCAACCCCTCACGCGGCGGCGGCCTGCACAACTACGGATTGGCGGTGGACATCAGCATACTCGACGATAAAGGAACTCCTCTGCCCATGGGCACCCCGGTAGACCATCTGGGCAGGGAAGCCCACATCACAGAAGAAGCCGTGCTCGTGGCACAAGGCAAGCTGACAGAACAAGAACGTGAAAACCGGCTGCTGCTCCGGCAGGTAATGAAAGAAGCCGGATTCCACCCGCTACCCAGCGAATGGTGGCACTTCAACCGCGTCAGCAGGCAGACGGCAAAGGAGCGATACCGGGTCATCCCTTAACTCTCACCCCCAGCTTGTCCGGAAACTTAAATTTGCTATCGCTTTGACGCGGATGACGCAGATGACGCGGATGACGCGGATTTTTAATATTCTTAATCTGTATTATCAGCGTCATCTGTGTCTGAAAAATAATCAGACAGAAAGCTGCGAATTTATGCCCCACTTTGTCCTTTTTGAGATAACTTTGCATCAGAATAAATAAGCCAAGCCATGCCTTTATCCCAAGACACCCTCCGCTTCATCCGCGAGCATCGCCGCGACGACGTGCGCAGCCTTGCCTTGCAGGCACGCCGCTACCCTTCGGTAGACATGCCCGCCGCCATCACACAGATTTCCGGCTGGCAAATTGCCAAAGAGAAGATACCCGCATGGGCCGAGAACGAGCATATACTCTACCCCGCCCACCTTTCTCTGGAACAATGCTCCTCCCAAGCAACGGCACAGTATAAAGCGGAGATTATAACTAACCTGCTACATACAGAACAAGAACATCCCGCGCAGAACAGTACCCCCACATCAGCCGGCACCTTTACCGACCTCACCGGAGGTTTCGGCATCGACTGCGCCTATCTCTCCTCCCGCTTCGGGCATGCCACTTACGTCGAGCGCCAGGAAACCCTCTGCCAGATAGCCGCGCACAACTTCCCTGTCCTCGGCCTGAACCACATCTCCGTCTGCCACGCAGACAGCGTCCGCCATCTGCAAGAGATGGAACCCGTGGACTGTATATTCATAGACCCTGCCCGCCGCGACGGACACGGCGGAAAGACCGTAGCCATCGGCGACTGCGAACCCGATATAGCCGCCCTCGAAGAACTGCTGCTGCGCAAGGCAAGACACGTACTGGTAAAACTCTCCCCCATGCTCGACCTCACCCTTGCCCTGAACGATTTGAAGCATGTACGAGAGGCACACATCGTCTCCGTGGGCAACGAATGCAAGGAACTGCTGCTCTTGCTGGGACAAGGCGAAGGAGTGCCGGCAGACGACATCCCCATCCATTGCGTCAACTTCACCGGTGTACCGGCTCCCCAAGCCCTCGTCTTCACCCGCCGGCAGGAGAAGGAGCGTGCATGCCCCTACACCCCTCAACTGAAATCATACCTCTACGAACCGAATGCCTCCGTGCTGAAAGCCGGTGCATTCCGCAGCCTCTCCTCATTGTATAAGGTGGAAAAACTGCATCCCAACAGCCACCTCTACACCTCGGGCCACTTCCTGCCGGACTTCCCCGGCCGCAAGTTCCAGATTACCTCCTCCTGCGGCTTCGGCAAGAAAGAAGTGAAAGAGATGCTGGCTGCCGAGAAAAAGGCGAACCTCACCGTGCGCAACTTCCCCGCCACCGTGGCCGAACTGCGCAAACGACTGAAATTGGCCGAAGGGGGAGGCACTTATCTCTTTGCCACTACTCTGGCAGACGAGAAGAAGGTACTTATCCGCTGCCAGGCTACGGGATAAGACACCAACCCCTATACCTTCCCCTGCACGAGATGTACATCTCATGTTGCTCGAGATGTACATCTCATACAGTCCGAGATGCACATCTCGTGCATCTTTAGCGTCAATCTGCCAGATGACGGCAAAGGGAGATACCGCCGAAAGGGTACTACCTCCAAGAATTTATGTAACCTCATTGTAACTGAATCGTTATCTGTTCTTCAACGCTCCGCAATCTCCACGTAACGGCAACCCTCTACTTTTGCGGCAGATTATTAACAGATAATAACAAGTATGAAACAGATTTTGAGAGCATTCTTATTCTTACTCCTATTCACCGCCACCGTCAATACGGCCATTGCCGACGAAAAAGCAAATGTCACGAAACAAGGAACTGTACGTGGACGCATCATCGACGCCACTAAACAAACTCTCCCGGGCGCATCCATCTACATCGAGAAACTACACACTGGCGTGACGAGCGACGTCAACGGCTTCTACACTTTCTCTAACCTTGACCCGGGAACCTATACAGTAAAGGTGAGCTACGTGGGCTACTCTCCCGTAGAACTGAAAATCACCATCCCCGCAGGCCGTACACTGGAAAAAGACGTCGTACTGAACGAAGGCGTGGAGTTGCAGGAAGTGGTGGTAGGCGGCGCCTTCCAGGGACAGCGCCGTGCCATCAACTCACAGAAAAACAACATGGGGATTACGAATGTAGTCTCTGCCGACCAGGTAGGCAAGTTCCCCGACTCCAACATCGGTGACGCCCTTAAACGCATCTCCGGCATCAACGTGCAGTACGACCAAGGCGAGGCACGCTTCGGGCAAGTGCGGGGCACGAGTGCCGACCTCAGCTCCGTCACCATCAACGGCAACCGCGTTCCCTCTGCCGAAGGCGATACGCGCAACGTACAGCTCGACCTCATTCCGGCAGACATGATTCAGACCATCGAAGTGAACAAGGTAGTAACCGCCGATATGGACGGCGACGCCATCGGCGGCAGCATCAACCTCGTCACCAAGAACTCCCCCTACAAGCGTACCATTGCCGCCACCGCCGGAACCGGCTACAACTGGGTGAGCGAAAAGGCGCAACTGAACCTTGGCTTCACCTACGGCGACCGCTTCTTCAACGACAAACTCGGCTTGATTGTATCGGCCTCCTATCAGAACTCACCTTCTGGTTCCTACGACACCGAATTTGTATGGGAGCAGGATGACAACGGCAAGACGTACGTCAACGACTACCAAATCCGCCAATACTACGTCACCCGCGAACGCCAAAGCTACTCCGCCGCACTGGACTGGGACATCAATGCCAACCACAAACTGACCTTCAAAGGCATCTTCAACAACCGCAACGACTGGGAGAACCGCTACCGTACCACGCTGAAAGACCTTGACCCCGACGGCAACGCCACCGTACGCATACAGACCAAAGCCGGTACGCCGGACAACCGTAACGCCCGCCTGGAACGCCAGCGCACCATGGACTTTGCCCTCGGCGGCGAACACCTCTTCGGCGCCCTCTCCATGGACTGGCACGCCAGCTATGCCAAAGCCAGCGAAGAACGTCCCAACGAACGCTACATCGACTTCCAACTGAAGAAACAGAAGTTCGACATGGACCTGAGCGACGAACGCCAACCCTTTGCCAGCCCCAAAACAGGCTCTACCATGACATTGAACGATGAATTCAGCCTGAAAGAGCTGACGGAACAGCAGGAAGACATCAAGGAGCAGGACCTGAAGTTCTCCGCCAACTTCAAACTTCCCTTCAAGAACGGCAACAAGCTGAAGTTCGGCGCAAAGGTAGTGCGCAAGACCAAGGATAAAGAAGTGGACTTCTACGAATACTCTCCTCTGGACGAGGATGCCTTCATGACGAACAGCCTGGCAAATACAGTGGACCAGACCAACAAGAACTTCATGCCCAACAACAAATATCAGGCAGGTATCTACGCCAGCAAGGAATACACCGGCTCTTTAGACTTGAACAACGCTTCCCTCTTTGAGAAAGAGCAGGTGCAGGAAGAACTTGCCGGAAACTTCAACGCCCGCGAAACCGTGACTTCCGGCTACCTCCGCTTCGACCAAAAACTGACAAAAGACGTGGAACTGATGACCGGACTTCGCATAGAGAACACCAACCTTGCCTATACGGGACGCACCTACGATGCCGACGAAGACCTCACCAGCAAGACCGACCGTCAGCGCAACAGCTACATCAACTTCCTGCCGTCGCTGCTCGTAAAGTGGAATGTAAACGATGACTTCAAAGTGCGCGGTTCGTTTACCCAAACCTTGTCACGCCCCAAATACTCGGCCCTCGTGCCCAGTGTGAACATCAAACGTTCCGACAACGAAATCACCATCGGAAACCCGGAGCTGAAACCTACCGTCTCCTACAACTTCGACTTGAGTGCCGACTACTACTTCCGCAGCATCGGTCTGATAAGCGCCGGCATCTTCTACAAGAAGATAGACGACTTCATCGTAGACCAGGTGAGCACCAACTACGAATACCAGGGTAACACCTACACCCGCTTCACCCAACCCAAGAATGCGGGCAACACCAACCTGGTAGGGGTAGAGTTATCCTACCAGCGCGACTTCAGCTTCATTGCTCCCGCTCTGAAATGTGTAGGTTTCTACGGAACGTACACCTACACCCACTCCCGTGTGGAAGACTTCAACTTCGAAGGTCGCGAGAATGAGAAAGACTTGAGCATGCCAGGCTCTCCGGAGCATACCGCAAATGCTTCCCTATACTTTGAGAAAGGCGGTCTGAATCTGCGCCTGAGCTATAACTTCGCTTCCGATTTCATCGACGAAATGGGAGAAAGCACCTTCTACGACCGCTACTACGACAAGGTGAACTATATGGACGTAAACGCCAGCTATACCTTCGGAAAGAAGTTCAAGACTACCTTCTACGCCGAAGCCAACAACCTGCTGAACCAGCCGCTACGCTACTACCAGGGCACAAAAGACCGTACCATGCAGGCAGAATACTACGGCGTGAAAGTGAATGCGGGAGTGAAGATTAATTTTTAAACAGCGAATTCTATCTCAACAAGTTATCAACATTAACTACTCAACAATTTAATAATGACAATGAAGAAAATATTCCTTTTACTGTTTATTGCCCTACTCGGCAACGCAGCCATTGCCCAAATCACCGATTACTCCATCTTCGACAAGAAGTTCAACTTCTACGTAGCCAACGACCTCGGCCGTAACGGCTACTACGACCAAAAGCCCATCGCCGAACTGATGGGACAAATGGCAGAAGAAGTAGGCCCCGAATTCGTTCTTGCCACCGGCGATGTACACCACTTTGAAGGCGTACGTAGCGTGAACGACCCGCTTTGGATGACCAACTACGAACTTATTTACAGCCACCCGGAGCTGATGATAGACTGGTTCCCCCTGCTGGGCAACCACGAATACCGCAGCAATACGCAGGCTGTGCTCGACTACAGTAATATCAGCCGCCGCTGGACCATGCCCGCCCGTTATTATACCAAGACGTTCGAGGACAACGGCGCTACCATCCGCATCCTTTGGGTAGACACCGCCCCGATGATTGACAAATACCGCAACGACAGCGAGACCTATCCCGATGCCTGCAAGCAGGATTACCAGCAACAACTTTCCTGGATAGATTCCGTACTGACTGCCGCCAAAGAGGACTGGGTTATCGTTGCCGGACACCATCCCATCTATGCCGAAACCCCGAAGGACGAGAGCGAACGCGCGGATATGCAGGCACGTCTCGATCCCATCCTGCGCAAGCACAAGGTGGATATGTACATCTGCGGGCACATCCACAACTTCCAGCACGTACGCGTGGCAGGCAGCGACATCGACTATATCACCAATTCTGCCGGTTCGCTCGCCCGCAAGGTGAAGCCCATCGAAGGGACCGTATTCTGCAGCCCCGAACCGGGTTTCTCCATTGTATCGGCCAGCAAAAAGACACTGGAACTGCGCATGATTGACAAGAAAGGGAATGTATTGCACACGGTGACGCGCAGCAAATAATCCAAGCCGGCACGCAAGCAGGCGCATTCCCCCGAAGCCCTGCCGAACAACCACTTTCCTCCCACGAAGCAAAAGACCATGTTTCGTAGGAGGATTTTTCCATCTCATACGACAAAAACAAAGCCTATCCGCAGGAATACAAGAAAAAGCCCTATATTTGCATTTGTCAATACATAACTATGATGAAGAAGATACACTTCCTGCTACTAATCAGCCTGCTACTTGCCGCTTGCAGTGATGACGACAAAGAGAAACAATCCGCTTTTGTGACCAATATCACCATATCCGATGCCGGAAAGACCTTCAATCCCGGTGATGCCGTGACCGTCAAAGCCGACGGCTTGCAGAGCGGCGACCAAATCATATTGGACATCTACTGGCCGATAGCCGACAATCCTCTCTTTCCCGAAGGGTATTCACGCTACACACGCGCCGTTACCACGGAGCAAACCACCAACAGCATTACTTTCCTTGCCCCCGGACACTGGCCCGCCTCACGGGTAGAAATGTTCCTGGAACGGGCAGGACAGCTTCAGCCTCTCGGCCAGATTTCGGTAGCCGACGGACAATCCCCCGAAGAACCATATCTCTACGGTATCACCAACTCCCACGCCATTTACACACCGACCGTTCCCCGCGGCATCACCCGTATCGACCTGGTAACACAAGAAATATCGGAAGTAATCCAGTTCCATGACGACGAAGATTTCCACCTTGCCGCCAACATCCCCGGCACCAACATCCTCTGCGGGATACGGGAGAAAGACGGCAGTAGTTTCATCGACGGATACGACCTCTGCATGCACTATTGGTGTAACCCGGTAGAACGTAACGCAATTACCATCTGCTCGGACTTCAACAACACTGTTTCCCTGGAAATGGCCGGAGATAAGCTCCTCACCTACTGTAGCATCTCTTATCCGGTATATACCCGGTTGAATATGCCACCGATACATACTCCCGAAATACCATTACCGGATGGACTGAAGCCCGAATCCCTCTCACGCTATCCGGGCGTGATAGCCGACGTCCACATGCTGCTCTCGGCCAACAACGGCGACGGCACCTTCTCGCCCGTCGTGATAGACATCGCCAAAGAAAAGATGCACTGCTACGACCCCATCAAAGCCGAAGCCTTGATACCTTTCCGGATTATGGAACCATCCCCCGAAAACCCAAACAGCCTGCAATGCAAAGGAGGCTATATCGTTTCCCGTGCCAATGGTGGAGATACGCAATTCTGCTTATGGGATACTACTGCCGGAAACTTGAAAGAGCCTTTCGCCACCTACCCCAACGCCGTACGCTCCGCTGCCATGTACTACTCCAAGGACGGGCAGACAAGGAAACTCTACGTGCAGTTTGCAGGCTATCGTGAAGGCGACTTCATCGAAACTTATGATTTCCAGACAAAGGAATGGAGGATGTTTATGTTCTACGTACCGTTTGCAGAGATTTTACTGGCACGATAACCGGCCCCCTTACTGCTTTTTCTCCCGTAAGTCATCCTTGGGTATGGTCGTCTCACTGCCGTCACGCGTAGCTATGTAGTGAGGAGACATGATTTCGATGCCTGCTTCGTTGAAGGCATCCTGGATATTCTGATGCAAATCAGAGTAAATCTGGCTAAGGCTGTTGGCATCCCTGATATAGGCATTCACTTGATAAACCGGATAATAATCCTGAAGGGAAGTCTCCAATACAAACGGACGGGGATCATCTATCACTCCAGGAGTATTCAATGCAGCCTCTATCAACAGCTGATGTGTCTTCCGCCACGGAACATCGTAGCCAATACTGACCTCCGAATGGATAATCAATCCATACTCACGGGCAGACTGGCTGTAATTGACCGTATGGGAAGACATGATGAAAGAGTTCGGAATGGTCACCACCTCATTCTTCGGAGTACGGATGCGGGTGACGAGCGGTGTTTTCTCAATGATGTTGCCCGTAGTATCGTTCAGCTTGATGCGGTCACCCAGCTTGAAAGGCCGCATGTAGGTTATGACCAGTCCTGCAATGATATTGCCGATAACCGTACTGGAACCGAGCGAAACAATCAAGCCGACAAACACGGAGATTCCCTGGAAGACTCCCGACTTGGAACCCGGCAGATAAGGGTAAATCATGGCAATCATAAACGCATAAAGCAAGAAGCGCACAATATGATAGGTAGGAATGGCCCAATCCGGATAGAAGCCGTTTATCTTCAGCCGTTCAGCCTGCACCTCATTGGCAAGATAACGCACCAGTCTGACCAGATACTTCACCGCATAGCATATCACAAAGATTGTGAACAGATTGGGTATATAGTCGGTTATTCCATTCAGAATAACCTTTATAGGATTCCAGATGTAGGAGAATAATGTATAAGCCAAACTCTTGGTCTGAGGGAAAATGGAGAATAACAGTGGAACCGTCAGCAGCAACTGCAACAACATGACCACATAGCGCACCAGGTTGGCAACAAACACCAGCAGGTTGACCTGCTTCTGCGTGTCCAACAATTCATAATCCTGAATGGAAATCGGTTTCAGCTTGGTATCCTTCAGCTTCTGAATGCGTAGTTTGAGTTTTCTGAACAGCCAGTTGGTAAACTTGAACAAGAAGAACTGTCCCATAAGCACCAGGATAAAGTACAAGATACGCTTACCCAACTGCCACAAGCTATGCTCCTTCTGCATGGCTTTCAGTTTGTCCACCACGACATGCCTCTTGCTGGCGGCCAGCTGGTCGCGGGTACAGTTTTCCCACAAAGCATCCTGATCGGTAAAGGAAATGATGACCTTTTCGCCATACATCAAGTCTGTAACAATATCCGTACTCTCTAAATAAACAGAGTCCGGACGCAGATTGAAACGCGTACCCAATGCTTCGATGACGTTGCTTACATCTTTGGCCCGCTGTTGGGGCGTATGCCCTCCACGCTTGGCATACAGATAGAACAAAGTGTCCTTCTCCACCACCACCGGAATACCCGGTGTCACCGTCCGCAACGAATCAATGCGTTGTTTCTGCAATGCCAGCTTCACCGAATCGGCCGCATAGCCCGCCAACTTCATCTGCTCCATTTCCATCCGCAGGTTCGCCTCATTCAGCCGGGCTGTTTCCAACTCCTGCCGGACAAGCGACAACTGAATCGAATCGGAGTCAGTCCTTGCCACTGTGACACTCCCCACACTATCCTCACCTAAAACACTGAGCACTTTATCTACCAACTGAGCTGACACTCCGTCTGCCAGCATCAACAGCCAACAAAGACAGAAAGCACGGATAACCTTCATATATAAACTTCTTGATTTGATTCTTTAATTATGCAAATATACCCAATAAATGCTTCAAACATACGGAATGTTTTTAACTTCCTATCCTAATCAACATAACTTTTTCATGCAAACATGAAAGTTCTGTATCCGGTTTGCATTATCTTTGTACTCAAAATTGACATACCTATGGATATATTGTTTCTTGTCGGAGGACTGCTCCTCATTCTTCTGGGTGCCAATGGCTTGACAGACGGTGCCGCATCCGTTGCCAAACGTTTCCACATACCGTCCATCGTCATCGGGCTCACCATTGTTGCCTTCGGCACTTCCGCACCGGAACTCACCGTCAGCATATCCTCTGCCCTAAAAGGCAGTGCAGACATTGCCATTGGCAATGTGGTGGGAAGCAATACGTTCAATACCCTGATGATTGTGGGTTGTACGGCCCTTTTTGCCCCGATAGCCATTACCCGTAACACACTGAAACGCGAAATACCCCTTTGCATCCTTTCATCCTTCGCCCTGCTGATTTGTGCCAACGACGTCTTACTGGACAGCAGTGGGGAGAACATACTCAGCATCACCGACGGCCTATTGCTGCTATGCTTCTTTACCATTTTTCTGAGTTATACTTTTGCCATTGCAAAAAGGGATGGAAGTATGAAGGAACCGGAAAAGGAGTACTTACAGGAAGAAGACGAAATCAGGCTGTTACCCGCGTGGAAGTCCGCCCTATACATTCTCGGCGGACTTGCCGGCCTCATCATCGGAGGTAATTTCTTTGTAGACGGTGCCAGCGGCATAGCCCGCGGATTGGGTGTCAGCGAATCCATCATCGGGCTGACGCTCGTAGCAGGCGGCACTTCACTGCCCGAACTCGCCACCTCCATCGTAGCCGCCTTGAAGAAAAACCCCGAAATAGCCATCGGAAACGTCATCGGAAGTAATCTCTTCAATATATTCTTCGTACTGGGTTGTTCGGCCTCCATCACTCCACTGCGTCTGACGGGCATCACCAATTTCGATTTGTGGGTACTCGTAGGGTCCAGCATCCTGCTTTGGCTGTTCGGTATCTTTTTCGGGAAACGCATCATCACCCGGGTGGAAGGAAGCATTCTGATTCTCTGCTACATTGCCTACACAGCGGTACTGATATACAACCTCTAACAGCAAATTTACAAACACCCTACGCGGTATTTTAAAGATTATCACGTATTTTTAAATAAGGCAAGCTGTACCTCGGCATAAAAAATAAGCAAGCTTATTTTGTTCTGCTCTCAGTTTGCATTACCTTTGTGGTCTCAATATTGAACAACTATGGCAATTACAATCAAGAAAGTAACCACAAGACGGGAACTGGAGCGCTTTATCCGTTTCAACTACCTGCTATACAAAAACAACCCTTATTCCGTCCCCGACCTTTTCGATGACATGCTCAACACCTTCAACAAGAAGAAAAACGCTGCATTCGAATTTTGTGAAGCCGACTATTTCCTGGCTTATCGGGAAGGTAAAATCGTAGGACGTGTAGCTGCCATCATCAACCACAAGGCAAACCAAACCTGGAACAAAAAGGAAGTCCGCTTCGGCTGGATAGACTTCATCGATGATGCGGAAGTCTCCGATGCCCTGATTCGCACCGTGGAAGAATGGGGAAAAGAACGGGGAATGACACATATACAAGGCCCGCTGGGATTCACAGATTTCGATGCCGAAGGTATGCTCATCGAAGGATTCGACCAGCTCAGCACCATGGCCACCATTTATAACTATCCCTACTATCCGCAACATCTGGAACGCATGGGCTTTGAGAAGGATGCCGATTGGGTGGAATACAAAATCTACATTCCCGACGCCATACCCGACAAGCACAAGCGCATCTCCGACCTCATCCAGCGCAAGTATAACCTCAAGGTAAAGAAATACACATCTGCCAAGAAGATTGCCCAAGACTACGGTCAGGCCATCTTCGAACTGATGAACGAAGCCTATCAGCCACTCTATGGCTATTCTGCACTGAGCCAACGGCAGATTGACCAATACGTCAAGATGTACCTGCCCATCCTCGACCTACGCATGGTGACATTGATTACCGATGCCGATGACCAGTTGCTTGCCGTAGGCATTTCCATGCCGTCACTCGCCGAAGCGTTGCAAAAAGCCCACGGGCGCCTGCTTCCTATGGGTTGGTATCACCTGGCCAAGACCATCTTCTTGAAGAAATATCCCAAGATGCTCGATTTGCTGCTGGTTGCCGTGAAACCAGAGTATCAGAACAAGGGGGTAAATGCATTGTTGTTCTCCGACCTTATCCCCGTCTATCAGCAACTTGGTTTCGAGTATGCCGAGAGTAATCCGGAGCTGGAGCTGAACGGCAAGGTGCAAGCGCAGTGGGAGTACTTCAAGACGGAACAGCATAAACGGAGAAGATGCTTTGTGAAAGGAATAAAATAAGTTCTAAATCCAGAATATAAGCTTGTCAGAAGTCCATAAAAGACATTATTTTTTTGCGAACCCCCGAATTTCTCATTACCTTTGTCGCAATGCGCAATATGAAGGAATAACGTACTTATGGAAGATAACAACAATATGACTCTGCCGCTGGAAGAAGCAGACAACAATATCACAGAGAGCCCCGTTTCCAGCGTGGAATATACCGACGACAACATCCGCCACCTGGACGACATGGAGCATATCCGTGTCCGTTCCGGTATGTACATAGGCCGTCTGGGCGACGGCTCACAGAACGATGACGGTATCTATGTGTTGCTGAAAGAAGTGATGGACAACAGCATCGACGAGTTCAAGATGGGTGCCGGAAAGCGTATAGAAGTGACTATAGAAGACAGTCTGCGTGTCAGCGTACGCGACTATGGACGAGGCATTCCGCAAGGCAAACTGGTAGAGGCGGTCAGCAAACTGAATACCGGGGGTAAATATGACTCGAAGGCTTTCAAGAAAAGTGTCGGACTGAACGGCGTAGGTATCAAGGCAGTCAATGCGCTGAGCAGCCGCTTCGAAGTACGCAGCTACCGCGACGGCAAGGTACGTATCGCCATCTTTGAAAAAGGAACGCTGTTGAGTGATGTGACCGAAGACTCGACAGAAGAAAGCGGAACCTATATCTTCTTCGAACCGGACGCCACACTCTTCTTGAACTATTCCTTCCAGAACCAGTTCGTAGAAACCCTGCTGCGCAACTACACCTACCTGAATACGGGCCTCACCTTCATTTACAACGGCCAGCGCATCGTTTCCCGCCACGGGCTGGAGGACTTGCTGAAAGACAACATGACCAGCGAAGGCCTTTACGACATCATCCACCTGAAAGGAGAGGACATCGAGATTGCCTTCACACACACCAACCAATACGGCGAAGAGTACTACTCCTTTGTCAACGGGCAACACACCACCCAAGGCGGCACACACCAGACTGCCTTGAAGGAACACATTGCCCGTACCATCAAGGAGTTCTACAACAAGAACCAGGAATATGCCGACATCCGCAACGGACTGGTAGCCGCCATTGCCATCGACGTGGAGGAACCCATGTTCGAGAGCCAGACCAAAACGAAACTGGGCAGCAACAACATGTGGCCTGCCGCGCCGCAGGAACACAAGCCCGCCGGCCCCACGGTGAACAAATACGTAGGAGACTTCATCAAGACGGAAGTGGACAACTACCTCCACAAGAACCCGCTTGTGGCCGAAGTGATGCTGCAAAAGATACAAGACTCCGAGAAAGAGCGCAAAGCCATTGCCGGCGTCACCAAGCTGGCACGCGAACGCGCCAAGAAAGCCAACCTGCACAACCGCAAGCTGCGCGACTGCCGCTACCACTTGAGTGACGGTAAAGGCAAAGACCAGGAAACCGAATCCTGCATCTTCATTACCGAGGGAGACTCCGCCAGCGGTTCCATCACCAAGAGCCGCGACGTGAATACCCAAGCAGTATTCAGCCTGCGTGGTAAACCGCTAAATTCCTACGGACTCACCAAGAAAGTAGTTTATGAAAACGAAGAATTCAACTTGCTTCAAGCAGCCTTGAATATAGAAGACGGCATAGAGACACTGCGCTACAACAAAGTCATCGTAGCTACCGATGCCGATGTGGACGGCATGCACATCCGCCTGCTCATCATCACCTTCTTCCTGCAGTTCTTCCCCGACCTGATAAAGAAAGGGCATGTATATATCCTGCAAACCCCTCTCTTCCGCGTGCGCAACAAAAAGAAGACAAGTTATTGCTATACAGAGGAGGAACGTGTGAAAGCCATTGAAGAACTGGGTCCCAACCCCGAAATCACCCGATTCAAAGGTCTGGGAGAAATCTCGCCCGACGAGTTCAAGCATTTTATCGGCAAGGATATGCGTCTGGAACAAGTGTCCCTGCGCAAGACAGACCTCGTAAAAGAGCTGCTGGAATTCTACATGGGTAAGAATACCATGGAACGACAAAACTTTATTATCAACAACTTGGTTATAGAAGAAGATTTGGCATCATGAGAAGAGCTATCTTTCCGGGAACATTCGACCCGTTTACTATCGGACACTCTTCGGTAGTGAGCCGTGCACTGACTTTTATAGACGAAATCGTCATAGGCATCGGCATCAATGAAAATAAGAATACGTATTTCCCCTTGGAAAAGCGCGAACAAATGATACGAGACTACTACCGGAACGAGCCGCGCATCATTGTGCAGTCCTATGACTGCCTGACTATCGACTTTGCCCGGCAGGTAGATGCCAGTCTGATAATACGCGGCATACGCACCGTGAAGGATTTCGAATACGAGGAAACCATTGCCGACATCAACCGCAAACTGACCGGCATAGAAACCATCCTGCTCTTCACCGAGCCGGAACTTACCTGCGTCAGTTCCACCACCGTGCGCGAACTGCTGCAATACGGCAAGGACATAAGCATGTTCATACCGGAGGGAATGGAGATTAGGGATTAAGGATAAAGGATTAGGGATTAAAATGGAAATGATGAAAAAACTATTTACTATTATAATATGTATATGCGCGGTGACGGCGCAAGCGCAAAAGCCGAACAATGAAGCCCTGCGCAAACTGCAAATGGCAGAGTTTGCCATCACCAACCTTTATGTGGACAAGGTGGATGAAGACAAGCTGGTGGAAGAAGCCATCATCAAGATGCTGGCACAACTCGACCCGCACTCCACCTACAACAACGCCGAAGAAGTGAAGAAGATGAACGAGCCGTTGCAAGGCAATTTCGAGGGCATCGGCGTACAGTTTCAGATGATAGAAGATACCCTGCTTGTGATACAACCCGTGAGCAACGGACCTTCCGAGAAGGTGGGCATCCTTGCCGGCGACCGTATCGTAGCCGTCAATGACAGCGCCATTGCCGGAGTAAAAATGAGCACGGAAGATATTATGAGCCGCCTGCGCGGACCGAAAGACTCGGAAGTGAAACTCACCATCGTGCGCCGTGGCGTGGACGACCAGCTGTACTTCACCGTGAAGCGTGACAAAATTCCCATCCTCAGCCTGGACGCATCTTACATGATACAACCCAAAACCGGCTATATCCGTATCAACCGCTTCGGGGCAACCACCGCCGAAGAGTTTGCAGAAGCCCTGAAAAGCCTGCAAAAGAAAGGAATGAAAGACCTCATCCTCGACCTGCAAGGAAATGGAGGAGGGTATCTGAATGCCGCCATCGACCTTGCCAACGAATTTCTGAAGCAAAAAGAACTCATCGTCTACACCGAAGGAAGAGCCGCACGCCGCAGTGATTTCTTTGCCAAAGGTACGGGCAACTTCAAGAACGGCCGTCTCATCATATTGGTGGACGAGTACTCCGCTTCTGCCAGTGAAATCGTGACCGGAGCCATCCAGGACTGGGACAGAGGCGTGGTAGTAGGACGCCGCACCTTCGGCAAGGGATTAGTACAGCGTCCTATCGACCTGCCGGACGGTTCCATGATTCGCCTCACTATCGCCCGCTACTATACTCCTTCGGGCCGTTGTATCCAGAAGCCTTACGACAGCACCGCCAACCTCGACGGCCGCCTAACCGGCGAGAACAGTCAGGATAAGTATAACCAGGAACTGATAGACCGCTTCAATCATGGAGAAATGATTCATGCGGACAGTATCCATTTTGCCGACTCCCTGAAAGCACAGACCAAGCGTATGGGACGTACCGTTTACGGAGGTGGAGGTATCATGCCCGACTTCTTCGTCCCCATCGACACTACCCAGTACACAGACTATCACCGCAACCTCGTAGCCAAAGGCGTGGTTATCAAAGCCACTACCGGCTACATCGAGAAGCACCGGAAGGAGTTGCAGAACAAATACAAGAAATTCGAAGCCTTCAACGAGAAGTTCGAGATAGACGATAACTTCCTTGCCGAAATACGTACGCTTGCCGACAAAGAGAAAATCAAGTTTGACGAGAAACAGTACAACCAATCCCTACCGCTCATCAAGACACAACTTAAAGCCTTGATAGCCCGTGACCTATGGGACATGAACGAATACTTCCAGGTGATGAACAGCACGAACCAGAGCGTGCAGCAAGCTCTAAAAGTGCTGAACGAAGGCATCTACAGCACTATTATCCAATAGCCGACTTGAAACAAACTTAGGCGCGGATTATGCGGATTTAGTTTATCTAACTCCGCGTATTCCGCGTAATTCGCGCCTAAAATCATTCTCCGAACAGCCACTTATTCAGCCACTTGTTGACGTAGATGTTGACCACAGCACATCCAGCACCGATTGCAGCCCCCGCCAACACATCCGACGGATAATGCACTCCCTCGTTCATACGGGAAACTCCCACGGAACAAGCCCACAGGGCAGACGGAGCTATCACATACCATTTAGGATACTTTACACTGAGCGAGGTGGCAAGGGCAAAAGCCGTCGCCGTATGTCCAGAAGGAAAAGACGGGCTGCCTTCATGGCTATATGCATGCACTCTGTCGGGATATTTATCATAAGGACGCTCACGGTCCACCAGATATTTCATTCCATAAGTCACAACAAAAGCCCCCGCTACACTTGTACCTACGTAGACCGCATCTTTCAGCAAACCCTTATCATGTTTTATCCAAGCGGCAACCGCCATCGCCACCGGAACACCGACAGCAACATAGGGCTCCGAACGTGAAATTATCTTATTATAGTTACGGACAAACTTGCCATCCCAACTGTTAACCCGGTGCAAAGTGTTAATATCCCAATTCTGTGCCGAAAGACCGGATACAACAAGGCAGATAAAATATACAAAAAAAATAGCCTTTTTCATAAGTCCTTTATATTAGTTTGACGCAAAGATAGGACAAATAGATAGAGTTTTCACAAAAAAATTCTATCTTTGTTGCCACATTTATAATAATTCGCTAATCATTTCATGAGACTGGAAACTTGCTGCAACCGACAGATTGATTGTATGGTATGTCCCCAAAAATCAGAAGGAGTATTGGTTTACCGCCACTACCCCAAGGGACAACATTTCTCTGCTGAAAAGTGCACACAGAACTGCATGATATTTATGCTGAAAGGTGAATTACTTGTAAACAGTGACGAATATCCGGGCACCACTCTCCAAAGCCGCCAGCTCATCTTGCAAGCCATCGGCTCCAAAGTAGAACTCCTGGCTTTGACCGAAGTGGAATATATTGTCTATTGGTTCACCGAGCTTCCTCTGATTTGCGAAGAGCGCTACAAGGAGATACTGAAACGCTCGGAAGCCCCCTTGACTTATACCCCGCTTACCGCGATTTCCATGCTCGAAGGGCTCCTGAAAAGCCTTGCCTGCTACCTCAACGAGCAACCCTATGCGTGCAGCAAATACATTGAAATGAAATGCCAGGAATTGGTATACATATTGACATGCTACTATCCGCTACACCAAATCAGTACATTCTTCTACCCCATCAGCACTTATACGGAAAGCTTCCAATATTTCGTCATGCAGAACTACGACAAGGTGAAGAATGTGGAAGAGTTTGCCCACCTCGGTGGATATACCACCACCACATTCCGCCGTCTGTTTAAAAATATGTATGGGGTCCCGGTCTATGAATGGATTCTGGACAAGAAACGTGAAGGAATTCTGAACGACCTGCAATACACCAAACAACGCATTTCAGTCATCAGCGCCCGCTATGGCTTTGATTCCCTATCCCACTTTGCCCACTTCTGCAAAGACTCTTTCGGAGACACGCCCCGCGCCCTGAGAAAACGTTCGGCAAACGGAGAAAAGATTTCCATTATCTGCAAAGAGCAAGGCAAAGACCAGGAGGACGAGTAAACCTTTTACTTGTCCGTAAACTTCGCATTCTGCCGGATTACGGAATTATTTCTTTAATCGCTTGCTTTATCGCTGGATTTCTCCTATTTTTGCGAAACATTTACAGAAGTATCCTGATAGAACAAATTTTCAAACTATTAAATAACTTAAATTCAATCATTTATGTGGTTAAGTAATTCATCTGTAGGAAGGAAAGTGGTGATGAGCGTTACCGGTATCGCCCTTGTCCTGTTTCTGACATTTCACATGGCGATGAACCTGGTTGCATTAGTCTCGGCTAATGGCTACAACATGGTTTGTGAGTTCCTGGGAGCAAACTGGTACGCATTGGTGGCTACGGTAGGTCTGGCTGCCTTATTCATCATCCACATCATCTACGCTTTCTGGCTGACTATGCAGAACCGTAAGGCACGTGGTAGCGAACGCTATGCCGTTACGGAAAAGCCCAAGACTGTGGAATGGGCTTCTCAGAACATGCTCGTACTGGGTATCATCGTAATCGTGGGTTTGGGCCTGCACCTGGTAAACTTCTGGGCTAAAATGCAGCTTCCCGAGTTGATGCACAACATGGGCATGCATGCCGACACCCTCACGCTGGCATATGCAGCCAACGGTGTCTATCACATTCAAAACACCTTCAGCAATCCGGTATTCGTAGTGCTTTACCTCGTTTGGCTGGGCGCATTGTGGTTCCACCTCACTCACGGTTTCTGGAGCTCCATGCAGTCTTTGGGCTGGAACAACAAAGTATGGATTAACCGTTGGAAATGTATCTCCAACATCTATTCTACTATCGTTGTCCTCTGCTTCGCTCTGGTAGTTGTCGTATTCTTTGCAAAATCATTGTGCGGCGCTTGCTAAATTCAAATTGTAAATGACTAAATTGTAAATTGCATTATGACTAAGATAGATTCTAAAATACCGGAAGGACCGGTGGCTGAGAAATGGACCAATTATAAGGCTCACCAAAAATTAGTAAACCCTGCCAACAAACGTCGTCTGGACATCATCGTAGTAGGAACCGGACTTGCCGGTGCCAGTGCTGCCGCCTCTCTGGGCGAAATGGGTTTCAGAGTATTCAACTTCTGCATCCAGGACTCTCCGCGCCGTGCACACTCCATCGCTGCACAAGGTGGTATCAATGCTGCTAAGAATTACCAAAACGACGGTGACTCTGTATACCGTCTGTTCTACGATACAGTAAAGGGTGGCGACTACCGTGCCCGCGAAGCCAACGTTTACCGTCTGGCTGAAGTATCCAACAATATTATCGACCAATGCGTTGCACAAGGTGTTCCTTTCGCCCGCGAATACGGCGGTACACTGGACAACCGTTCTTTCGGTGGTGCTCAGGTATCCCGTACTTTCTATGCCAAGGGTCAGACCGGACAGCAGCTGTTGCTGGGTGCATACTCTGCATTGAGCCGCCAGGTGAACGTAGGCACTGTGAAACTGTATACCCGCTACGAAATGGAAGACGTTGTCCTCATTGACGGACGTGCCCGCGGTATCATTGCAAAGAACCTCGTTACCGGTAAATTGGAACGTTTTGCCGCCCACGCTGTGGTAATCGCTACCGGTGGTTACGGCAATGCCTACTTCCTTTCTACCAATGCAATGGCATGTAACTGCTCTGCAGCAATGGCTTGCTACCGTAAAGGTGCCTGGTTTGCCAACCCTGCTTACGTACAGATTCACCCCACTTGTATCCCGGTTCACGGTGACAAGCAGTCTAAGCTGACTTTGATGTCCGAATCTCTGCGTAACGATGGTCGTATCTGGGTTCCGAAGAAGCTGGAAGATGCCAAGAAACTGCAGGAAGGTACACTGCAAGGAAAAGATATTCCCGAGGAAGACCGCGACTACTACCTGGAACGCCGTTATCCGGCATTCGGTAACCTCGTTCCGCGTGACGTTGCCAGCCGCGCTGCCAAAGAACGCTGCGACAAGGGCTTCGGCGTGAACAACACCGGTCTTGCCGTATTCCTTGACTTCTCCGAAGCTATCAACCGTCTGGGTAAAGATGTCGTTGCACAACGTTACGGCAACCTCTTCGATATGTATGAAGAAATCACTGATGTCAGCCCATACGAAAACCCGATGATGATTTATCCGGCTATCCACTATACCATGGGTGGTATCTGGGTTGACTACGAACTGATGACCTCCATCAAGGGACTGTTCGCCATCGGTGAATGTAACTTCTCCGACCACGGTGCAAACCGCCTCGGTGCTTCCGCCCTGATGCAAGGTCTGGCCGATGGTTACTTCGTATTGCCTTACACTATCCAGAACTATCTGGCCGACCAGATTACAGTTCCCCGTTTCTCTACCGACCTGCCCGAATTTGCAGCTGCAGAAAAGGCCGTTCAGGAGAAGATTGACTGGATGATGAACATCAAGGGTAAGAAGTCTGTAGACTCTATCCACAAGGAACTGGGCCACATTATGTGGGAATATGTAGGTATGGGACGTACGGCCGAAGGCTTGAAGGAAGGTCTGAAGAAGCTGAAAGAAGTCCGCAAGGAGTTCGAGAAAGAACTGTTCATCCCGGGCGACAAGGAAGGTATGAATGTAGAACTCGACAAGGCTATCCGTCTGTACGACTTCATCACTATGGGCGAGCTGGTTGCTTACGATGCACTGAACCGTAACGAAAGCTGCGGCGGTCACTTCCGTGAAGAATATCAGACTGAAGAAGGCGAAGCCAAGCGTGACGATGAAAACTACTTCTACGTGGCTTGCTGGGAATATCAGGGTTCTGACGAAAAGGAACCGGTATTGCTGAAAGAGCCGCTGGTTTACGAAGCAATCAAGGTACAGACTCGTAACTACAAGAGCTAATCGGGAAGTTGAACATTTAAAGAATTAAAGAAAATGGATAAAAATATATCATTTACGCTCAAGGTATGGCGCCAGAAGGGTCCGAAAGCAAAAGGCGCTTTTGAAACATACCAAATGAAAGATATCCCGGGCGATACTTCATTCCTCGAAATGCTGGATATCTTGAACGAACAGCTGATTTCTGAAGGTAAAGAACCGGTTGTATTCGACCACGACTGCCGCGAAGGTATCTGCGGTATGTGTTCGCTCTACATCAACGGACATCCCCACGGTCCTGCAACCGGCGCTACGACTTGCCAGATTTATATGCGTCGTTTCAACGACGGCGATACCATCACTGTTGAACCGTGGCGCTCTGCCGGTTTCCCGGTTATCAAGGACTTGATGGTCGACCGTACGGCCTACGACAAGATTATGCAGGCAGGCGGCTACGTCAGCGTACGTACCGGTGCTCCCCAGGATGCCAACGCTATCCTGATTCCAAAGCCCATCGCTGACGAGGCTATGGATGCTGCCAGCTGTATTGGTTGTGGTGCTTGTGTGGCTGCTTGTAAGAACGGTTCTGCCATGTTGTTCGTTTCTGCCAAGGTGAGCCAGCTGAACCTGTTGCCCCAAGGCAAACCGGAAGCATTGCGCCGTGCCAAGGCTATGTTGAGCAAGATGGACGAACTCGGTTTCGGTAACTGTACAAACACTCGTGCGTGCGAAGCTGAATGCCCGAAGAATGTTTCCATCAGCAACATTGCCCGCCTGAACCGCGACTTTATCATTGCGAAACTGAAAGACTAATCCGGTCTTTCTGCAAATAATATAGGATGCGCTTCGGATAAACCTTCTGAGCAAGCTCAGATTTATCACTCAGCTTTCACTATATTTGATTAATATCACAAGAGACTCCTCTGCCGGGAAACCGCCGGAGGAGTTTTTTTATGACATGCCGTTTACTTCAGATAAATTGCCGGCACGCAAGCTACGGGGAGAAGCCCCGAAATTCTTTTTGCAGAAATTGGAAAAATGAGGCAGCGATTCAAAGCCATATTTATAGCAAATCTCTGATATAGAAGCATCCGTATAACGAAGTTCATAAACCACGCTTTCCTTCCTCCGTTCCATCATCCACTCGTACACCGGTTGATGAAAAACAGAATTGAATATACGCCGGAAAGTAGCTACTGTATATCCTCCCAACTGGGCAAGTTCCTCTACCGTCTTGACTTTGGCATGATTCTGCAAGACAAAGTAGTGGAAGGAATTAGTATACTGGGCAAGAGGATGTATCAGCATGGAAAGCTCATAGTCGGAGTAGTAATTTCCAAGAATGAAAGCAAGTTCTTTCCGTTTGAAACAAAGCATTTCCCGGCAAATCTTCTCCTCGGACAAATAGGCCTTGGAACTTTCCAGAAAGAGCTGCAACTCGGGAGTAATGGTCAAAGGATAGAATATCAATGGAGGGGTAACCTCTTTCATAATATGGTTATACCGGTCCTCACAGAAGAATTCAGGCTTACTGAACCGGTAACAAACGCATTCCACATCCGTCATGGCAAGTATTTCGTACTTGGAACCAATAGCTTGAAGGATGAACTCACCTGCATGCAACACAGTTCCCGCATACTCCTTACTGTTGACAAGCACTTCTCCTTTCAGCAGGAAAATTATAATATTTTCCTCACACTTTCGCGCCGGCAGATGGAATCCTCTGAGGTGGGAAGCATATATTATTGCATTGTCCACAGCCTTGGGACATTGAGCGCATTGTTTTTTACCTCTGCAAGCAGAAGAGTTGGGCATCGGCAAGTAGATTTGTTTGTTTGTTGCAGTGACAAAAATAGATAAATAATACTCATAAAAGAAACATTCCCCGAAAACTTTCATAAAGAAGTTTCGGGGAATGAATAAAATAGAAGTAATTCAGTTTTTTATTGCGGACAGTGCCGTTTTATTTTTCCACGTTCGTATCATCAGCCGTACTCCATGGACCAACTTCAGGTACAAAGGTTACTTTTGCCGCCTTATTGGCCAGCGTCAGCGTATAACGTATCTTTTTGCCTTCACCCCAGGCTTGTGTATCATTCAAGTCAATGGCGGAAGTTACAGTATCAAGAAGAACGTCTTTCTCATAGATGTCATAGACAACATTGATTTTGGCATTCGTATCCAACGTCTGGGGCATCAACATCCAGGCTGCATTCATTTCCACACCCGTTGTATTCACTTCCAATGCACTGCCGGCAATCGTATGCGCATAAGTGGCTGTTCCTTCCTGTGACTTCCATGTTGAATCATCAAAACCATAAGTTCCCTTATTGTGCACGCCGGATATTGTAAGTGTTTTCAGTTTATAAGTCAAAGCGTCGGCTGCCTTGACAGTGAAATTTATTTGGGTCAGTATATGGCCGAATTTCAAAGATACCCCACTGGCATTTGATGCCTTGGTTGCATCCGTCACTTTCGCGGCTACCAAGTCCGTTTGGGCAGCTACATCTGCTACCGTATAAGTAATGGAAGGATATATAGCACCAGCAGCCGGTTGATTGTACGTCAAGGCTCCGGTACCCGGATTCCCGTAAGCAAAGAACTGCAAGTTATCCGTCATTGGCCAATAATATGTTCCCCCAGTCAAACTCCAGTCGGGAGCACTATAGGTTACTTTAACATCTGTCATGAATTCCTTCATCGCATCAAAAGTCGCAACGGAGGCCATTGCTGTCGCTCCCGTATTATAAGCATACACAGTGAACCCTACCTTCTGCAATTCCGGCAAATCAGTCACTGTGGCTCTCGTAGTGTTACCCACTACTGTTCCCAATTTAATCTCCGCCTTTTGTCCGGCATTCTCTATCTCCTCACTTTCCGAGCAACTCATTACTGCTGCTGCAGCCAAAGCCAAAAATAAAACCTTCTTCATAATTGTCTGTTATTAAAGTTAATATATTTATTTGTCTGTTTGCTATCAATTCACCGGTAGCTCCACATCCGTCTCATCATCCCAATCATCCACATCGCCACCAATCCCTCCATCTCCTTCATCGGTTCCCGGTTCCAAATCATCCACCACAACCTTGTCCTCCGGTACGGGAACCTCGATATGGATTTCCGACCCAGGAACGCCCACATCAGGTTCTTCTTCGCCTCCTCCTGAGGGAGGAGCTGTTTCAATCACTTCCGTGATATCCACCTTCACCTCTTGAACCGTTTTATCTCGTTTCACAATCTTCAGTGTCAGCAACATAGGACTATCCGCACGGGTCTTGGTATCTTTCAGTAATACAAAACTGGAGAAATACCCCCATAAAAGCCCGTTTTCACGCTTTGTATCCACACATATAGGTACCTCGCTCAAATGGCAAGCACGGTTGCCTATAAAGTAACTTCCGTTCAAGCCGTCCACATGGCAGATGATGCTCGATATTCTATCCCATCCTTCCACCTTTATATCAAAGGAATAATGGTCCACTACCGCTTCCGGCTTCCAGTTCAACGGAAGCGCCACATCACTCTGCCTTATTTCCACCTCGTCCAAAGCCACCACATACAAAGGGTCGGGCGACCAAACCATATCTTCGTGTACATCCAGCCCCGTACAGTGTCCCGTAAAAGCCTCAATCGTCTCATAACTCTCGTCGCCCCGTATCTGTATACTCTCCGTATTGAAGTTATAGGCCACCACCGCATACTTCCCCGGCGGTACCTTCACCTCACCCCCTCCGGCAGGCAGATAACTTTCAACCTTTCTCCCCTGAGTATCTTTCGGATAGAAGATAATCCGCATGGTCTGCGGCAGCTTATCCGTCACCCCTTTCCAATCCAGTTTAATCTGTACTCCGCTAACGGGATAATCATCCAGCATATCGCGGAAGTCACAGCTTCCCAGCATTGGCAACAGCCCGAAGAACAGCCAGAGAATCATATGCCGTGCATCTTTCATACCACTCATCTCCCCGACGTTAGAAACCACACCAAAGAAACTTTTGCTTTTGTCGGCCCGATAAAGTGATACTTTCCACAGCTGACCCAAACCAAGTCATTTCCATAAGAAGTATATTTCCTGTACTCCGTATCCAAGTATCCAATGCCCACACTGAATTCAATCGCCAGATGCCGAGCCAGTGGACGCACGTATCCATAAGTTATTCCTGCAGCTGCGTAATACTTCCCCCGGTATCCCTTCTCCTTTTTCAACTGAAAATCATAGGTACCTCCTTCGGCATATGCTCCCAGGAAGTGTCCGGACAATCTTCCGCGCGTATGGCGGTTTCCCAACCAGTAACGCGCCTCTGTCCCTCCCGAAAGGAGCTGATAGCAAAAATTACATCCGCTGTCAGACCACCAAGGGCATTTGTACTCAACATTCAAAGACCACCTCTTTCCCAATGGCAGCTCCACTTCTATGTTCGGAGCCAAGGCCAGGTCGTAAAGCAAATTATTTTTTAACGCCAGCACCGTTTTACAAGTATGGCTATGGGATTCTGCCGACTTATTCTGCCCTATTACCTGCCCCGACATCATACAAAAAAGGAGTAGCCAAAGGACATATATAAAAATGCGTTTTCCCATAATTTCGTGTTGTATACAAACAAAAGTAGAAGATAATTACCGAATAAAAATCACTTTCCATCACTCTTTTCAAAGGCTGAAAGGTTCTGTGAAACGATTGAAACAGATTTGCAACTTCTGCCTTATCCGGGACGCTGTGAATAGATTCTTCTCTCTCAAAAAGTCAATCCGTGTGCGAAAACAGTAAAATTCAGTGAAAGAAATACAAAAGAAGTAGCAGGAACATTCTGAAATTTGGAAGATAACAACGGGAACCTTACATTTGTAATGTGATTTTTTTCATAGTATTAGATTTAAGGTTAACAAAGGTTGGAGTACAGCGGTACTCCTTTTTTTATGCCCATACGTTTCTCCGAATGACAAAAAATAGCTATCTTCGATGGCTTTTATAACTGTTAAAGAAGAAAACATCACCACTTGAGCCCATTATGAAAAAACCGGTACTCGCATTGCTTTCCATAATCCTACTTACCGCAGGATGTTCCCAACGGCCTGCCGCCACCACCAAGATACCCCTGACCAGCGCACACCGTGGTGCCGCCACCATCGCTCCCGAAAACACAATGGCATCCGTAGATTCGTGCATCAAATACGGTGTAGGCAATATAGAATGCGATGTCTGCATCAGTAAGGACAGTGTCTTCTACGTACTGCACGATTCCACCCTCGACCGTACCACCAACGGTACCGGCGCCATCTCCCAATGGCTGTCCACCGACATCGACACACTGGATGCCGGCTCTTGGTTTGCGCCCCGATTTGCCGGACAACGGGTACTACGCCTTACCGACCTGCTACGCAAGGCCAAAGAGCACGGTTTAAGAATCACCATCGACTACCGCAACGGCGGTCTGCACCAATTACTGAACTTGATAAAGGACGAAGGCATGCTGGAAAACTGCAACTTCACCTTCAGCAAGGAGTATCATGCCAAATGCTTCAGAAAGATGGCACCCGAGGTAAGAACCCTGCAAGCCTACATCAAAAGTGAAAAGGACATAGAGCATGTCGTAAAGGAACTGCATCCCGACATCGCTGTCGTCTGGATTGACTCCCTTACCCCGCAATTCGTAAAGAAATGCCGTGAGCACAACCTGCAGGTACTGGCACTTGTCCTGGGGCTGGACGACAAGACGGAAGAGAACCAGAAGGCAGTCGACCTGGGGGTAGACATCATAGCGACAGACCACCCGGAAAAGTTCATCATGAAATACGGGAAACCGTCCATATAAGGCAAGAGACCTGCCGCGCTCAAGTCAGCAAGTGATAGACACCACCCACCATTGCCTTGACCACTCCCTTCATCTCCAATTCAAAAAGCAAGGCACTCATCCGGTTGACGGGTATGTCCGCTTCCACCACCATCGCATTGATATGGAGGTCTCCCTGCCGCATAAGAATACGCACAACGAGCTCCTCCTCTTCCGTCAGTTCCGGGAAGAGATTACGCTGGATACCTTCTGTCCGGGCAGGCTGCTCCGCTACGGCCCAGCCCATAATCTGCACAAACTCTTCCGCACTCTGGATAAGGGCGGCCTTGTTGTCGCGTATCAACCGGTTGCAACCGATGGAAGATTCGTCCGTAACACGTCCCGGAACGGCAAAACAGTCACGATGGTATCCCTCCGCCAACTCTGCAGTGATAAGGGAACCTCCCTTTGCGGCAGACTCCACCACAATGGTAGCATCACTCATACCCGCCACAATACGGTTGCGGCTGACGAAATTATGCTTGTCCGGATTCGTCCCGGTAAGGAATTCGGTCAGCAGTCCGCCTTGTGCCAGCATGTCGATGGCTGTTTTCCGGTGGACATACGGATAGATGCGGTCCAGTCCGTGAGCAAGGACAGCAACGGTAGGGAGATGATTTGCCAAAGCGGCCCGATGGGCATGGATATCTATCCCGTAAGCCAGTCCGCTTACTACCAGCACATCGGGACAAAGAACGGCCAAATCGCGCAGGAAGTCGGCACAGAATTGCTTGCCGTAATCGGTGGCACGGCGTGTACCTACCATATCGATGACATGCAGGCGGTTGAAATCGGTGTTTCCTTTAAAGAAAAGTACAATCGGCGCATCCTCACATTCGCGCAAGCGGGAAGGGTAAGCCTCATCCTTCAACGTCAGGCAGGAAAGACGATTCTTCTCTACAAACTCCATCTCCTGCTCGGCACGCAGAAAGGCAGCGGGACAATCAAGAGCCGTCACTACCCCCGGATTCACACCGGGCATGATTTCGGGGAGCTCCTTCCGCCGACTGAATACTTCGGCAGCACTGCCCATACCCTCTATTAAACGCTTTGCCCCGATATGTCCTATACCGGGGCAAAGTGTGAGAGCTATGCTGCAAATCCGTTCGTCACTGTTCATTCCACCACAGATTACACAGATTCACACGGATTGAGATAAGGGGCAAAGAGACGGTCGAACAGTTCGCTATCGCTTAACCGTCCGTTCACCACACATACGGTTTCAACTATGCCTTTGAGACAGACTTTGCCGTCGGAAGCACGGAAGATATCTTGGTAAAAGACGTACTTGATACCCTCCTTCTTCATGTAGAGTTTGGAGACAAACTCGTCACCACTCCTCAGGGGAGTCTTGAAAGCCATATTGATACGTGCCACTACCGGGTCTACCCCCTGCTCGTGCAGTCCGGCAAAGCTGACGCCGGCACTCAACAGAAACTCATGGCGCGTATGCTCCAGATAATGCTGATAATTGGCATTATTGACGATGCCTTGCAGGTCGCATTCATAGTCGCGCACCTTCATGGGAAGTTCATAGATATAATTCATATTTACTATTGGACTATTTACTATTTGATACTTAGCCACGTTGTTTCTCCACATCCAAGCCTTTGAACTTCTTCAGTTCCTCTACGCTGACCAGCTTGTAGAGTTTGTCACTGGGACGTATTTTCACCGATTTCATCGAGAAATGCTGGCCTTTCTTTACAGTCTGCACGGGTTTCAAATCGACGCGTGCCTCGTCCAAAGTGACGAATTCGGCACCCGTTGTGGGACCCGTAATCAGCAACTTGTCGCCTACGCTCACTTCGGCTGCTTCTACCAGGAACTCTGCCACACCGATGTTTGAGAAGTAGCGGATGCCCTTACCCACATAGATTTTACGTTCCGTAGCGGCAGAGCCGTAGTTCTTGGTCCATTCGCCCAAGCGTTGTCCCAGGTAGTAGCCGTCCCAGAAACCACGATTGAAGACCGTCTTCAAACGTTCGTCCCACCGGGCAATTTTCTCATCGGTGAATGTATCGTCCAGATAGGAACGGATGGCTTCTTTGTAACACTCCACTACCGTGCGCACGTACTCGGGTCCGCGGGCACGTCCTTCTATTTTGAAAACACGAACACCTGCATCCAGCATCTTGTTCATGAAGTGGATAGTTTTTAAGTCTTTGGGGGACATGATGTATTGGTTGTCCACCTCCAATTCCACATCCGTCTCCTTGTCGCGCACCGTATAACTACGGCGGCATACCTGCATGCAAGCACCACGGTTGGCAGAGTGGTTCATCTCATGCAATGAGAGATAACACTTTCCGCTGACTGCCATGCAAAGGGCACCGTGGCAGAACATCTCTATACGTATCTGCTCTCCGCTGGGTCCACAGATATTCTCCTCACGGATATGGCGGTAGATTTCTGCCACTTGCTCCAGATTCAACTCACGCGCCAGCACCACCACATCGGCAAACTGCGCATAGAAGCGCAGGGCTTCCACGTTGCTGATGTTGAGCTGTGTGCTGAGGTGTACCTCCTGCCCTATCTGCCGGGCATAACTCATCACTGCCACATCAGCGGCAATGACTGCCGAGATGCCTGCCGCCTTTGCCGCATCTACAATGGTACGCATCAGCGGAATGTCATGGTCGTATATAATGGTATTGACGGTGAGGTAGCTCTTCATGCCATGTTCGTCGCACGTCCGGGCTATTTCCCGCAAATCGTCGATAGTGAAGGTATTTGCCGAACGGGCACGCATGTTCAGGTTCTCGATACCGAAATAGATGGAGTCGGCACCTGCTTGTATGGCTGCTGCGAGAGATTCGCGCGAGCCTACCGGTGCCATGATTTCGAAGTCACTGATTGAGTGTTTCATCATTTCTTTTTGAATTAGAGTATGCAAAGGTAGGCTTTTTTCTGTACTTTTGCGGACAAATCCGCTTAGATTATGAAGATTAAAGATATAGACCTGGGCCCACGCCCCGTATTCCTCGCCCCGATGGAGGACGTCACCGACCCTGCTTTCCGCCTGATGTGCAAGCACTTCGGAGCAGACATGGTATATACCGAGTTCGTTTCTGCCGATGCCTTGATACGCTCCGTAGGCAAGACCCAGCAGAAACTGAACATCAGCGATGAAGAGCGGCCCGTAGCCATACAGATATACGGACGGGACACCGCCACCATGGTAGAAGCCGCCCGCATTGTGGAGCAGGCACATCCGGACACGCTGGACATCAACTTCGGCTGCCCCGTGAAGCGCGTTGCCGGCAAGGGTGCCGGTGCCGGTATGCTACAGAACATTCCGCTGATGCTGGAAATCACTCGTGCCGTGGTAGATGCCGTGAAGATTCCCGTCACCGTGAAGACCCGCCTGGGCTGGGATGCCAACAGTAAAATCATCGTAGACCTTGCCGAGCAGTTGCAGGACTGCGGCATTGCCGCCCTCACCATCCACGGCCGTACCCGCGCCCAGATGTATACCGGCGAGGCGGACTGGACACTTATCGGCGAGGTGAAAAAGAACCCACGCATGCACATTCCCATCATCGGTAACGGTGATATCACCACTCCCCAACGGGCCAAAGAATGCTTCGACCTCTACGGTGTGGACGCCATCATGATAGGCCGTGCCAGCTTCGGCCGCCCGTGGTTCTTTAAGGAAGTGAAGCATTATTTGGAGACGGGCGAAGAACTCCCTCCGCTGAGTTCCGAATGGCGGCTGAACGTACTCCGCCAGGAAGTGGAAGACAGCGTCAACCTGCTGGATGAACGACGGGGCATACTGCACGTGCGCCGCCACCTGGCAGCAAGCCCGCTCTTCAAAGGGATTCCCAATTTCCGCGACACCCGGATAGCCATGCTGCGGGCAGAGACGAAGGAGGAACTGTACCGCATCTTCGAAGAGATAGAACCGTTGCTGCCATAGGAGAAAACCGCATACGATTTTTACCATCGAGTCCGATACTTGAGCAATCATCCTCACGCCCCTTCTTGAATAGCTTCTGAGAGGGGGGCTATTCAGACGCAGATGACACGCTTTGTTGCCATCCGCATAACTCACTGTCTGTCAGCAAGAAATTTTGCCAACCACTTGCCTTGCCCTTGGCAAACTTTTGCCATGCCTATGGCAAAGTTTTGCCAACGCGGTGGCAAAGCCTTGCCAATGGGAAGGCAAAACCTTGCCAACAAGGAGGCAAGAAAAAAAACATTGTTTCTTTGGCAGAAAGAAACAAGTCCCTATATTCGTCTTCCCAAGAAAGAAAGAATCCCATAAATATGTCTTTATGAAAAAGAAAAAACTGCTCAAACAGCTCATCGTAAACTTCCAGCATTCACTTCCGGCAGAAGTTTATCCGCGTACATTGGTATTGCCCACAGACAGTGGAAAGATAATCACCGTGCCCGACTAGCGGAACATCGGCTGCGCAAACCATCGCTTGAACATCCACGTGGCCAGGATATAAATGCCGAAAGCCGATACGAAACCCACGATAGAGTCTATCAGGTAATGTGCCTGGATATAGACCGTAGCCCCGCACAACAGCAGATAGAAAGGAAACAAGCAGGCAAACAGACGCTTGCTGCCACGCCATGCCATAATCATCAGTACCGTAGACATTCCGACGTGCGAACTGGGAAAAGCAGCCGTGGGGCGCTCACCCACCTGCTGGGAACTCTCCACCAGGTTGTAGAAGAAGCCGTGCTCATAGCCCGGACCGGGAAGAAGTTCCTGATGGTGATGGAAATAGTCACCGATGGACGGGAAGATACCTTGCGCCACATG
This sequence comes from Bacteroides sp. 4_1_36, assembly GCF_003466325.1. Lineage (NCBI taxonomy): Bacteria > Pseudomonadati > Bacteroidota > Bacteroidia > Bacteroidales > Bacteroidaceae > Bacteroides > Bacteroides sp. 4_1_36. The sequence continues at coordinate 65,935 of NZ_QSOX01000014.1, read as the reverse complement.
GTCGCTTCCAATGGCGGGGAAGTAGAACTGCGGCCCGGCAACGGGGACGAAGATATAAATAAGGTAATAGATGAAGAAAGCGGTGACGATGACGAACGAAACCTTCTCGAAAAGGTCGAAACGATAAAGGAAATACCACACCACCACCAGCAGAATCATCGGATAATAGAAGAAGTATCCCATATTGAACGGCTCGCTCACCCACATCTGCGGAAACCTTTCACAGAACCATACAGCAGGCTGTCCGCCAAACATCCACTGCTCCACCGACGCGAACACGTGGTCGAGATTGGGGAATATCCGGTTGAACTCAAAGGTGTCGGGATACCAATAGGAAAGCAGTGACATCTGGATGGCTATGCGCACAAAGGCAGAGAACTTGCAGGGTGCCAGCCGGTAAAGATACATCAGCAGGAACGTCATACCCGCAATGACAACACGGTCTGCAAGCATCTGCACCGGATGATCCATTTCCTGAAAAAGAAACAGAATGAGAATGGAAGTCAGCAAATTGTATATCAGCGTAATCTTCTCTACCGCAAAAAGCCCCTTACGGGTTTCTACCCTTTTAAATAAATCTAAAGCCATCCCTTATCCTTATACCAGGCAATGGTTTCCTTTACACCCCGTTCCAGGTCGTACTCAGGACTGAAGCCCAGTTCCTCGACGGCCGGTGTGATGTCACACTGCCAGTTGCGTTGTTTCATTATTCTATACTTGTCCGAATTGAGCGTACTGGTCTTGTTCTGCCGCTTCGCCCAAAATTCAGCGAGCAAAGATACGACTTTCAATACAATTAACGGACATCTCAGGCGAATAACAAACGGATTGCCCAATTCTTTCCTTATCAAATCGGAAAAAGCACGGCTGCTATACACCTTCCCGTCAGCCAGGAAATAGGCGCGGCGGGACACCTGCTTCTCTATCCCGAGGAAGACGGCCTGCACGATATCCTTTACATATACAAACGTCAAGTCCTGGCGGCAGAAGCCTACAGAAAAGTCCGTATGCTGCCGGATGGACTTTGCCATAAGATAATAATCCTTCTCACGCGGCCCGTATACACCCGTCGGCCGGTAGATGACGTAGGGGAAACCCGGAATACTCTGCAAATAAAGTTCTGTTTTCAGTTTACTGAGTCCGTAGGCGGTATTGGGTGAAGGGGGGTCACTCTCCATAATCGGGTCGTAGGTCCTCTCGCGTACCGGGCCGAACACACTCAGCGTACTGATGAAGATAAACTGCTTGGGAATCATGTTCAGCTCCCTCAGCGTATCGATGAAGTATTTGGTCTGCAGATAATTCACCAAATCGAATTCGTTCTTGTCCACACACTTCGTCACACCGGCACAATGGACAATATAATCAAACTTATTGTAGGTCCCTTTATGTCCCGAGAGTTGTGCCCTCAGTTCATTGGGGTGCGCAAAGTCCAGTTCGAGGAAATGTATCTTGCGGTCACGCAGATACTCGCGGCTGCTGGACGAACGTACACCCGCCCACACACCGAACTTGCGCTTCAACGCCTCCTCCACGATGAAACTTCCGATAAATCCGCTTGCTCCTGTAATTAAAATCGATTCCACTTCTTCAGTTACAAATTACTAATTACTTTTCATCCGGTCCGTCACCTTGACGCTCCTTGTGTTACTCTGTCGCCTCGTTACTCTTCTTCACCGGCTCCACATGGATGCTGACCAGTGTTCCTTTGCCGAACTGCCTTTTCAACTTGTTCTCCACCGCCGTTGCCGTCTCGTGGGCTTCCTCCAGCGAGATGCTGCCATCCATACGCACATGCACCTCGATGGCACAATAACTGCCGATGCGGCGCGTACGAAGGTGATGCGGCGAGCTGATACCGGGAAAAGAGAGAATCGTCTTCAGTATCTCATCCTCCACCTCGGCAGGCAATGATTTCTCCAACAGTTCGTCCACACACGGTATCAACAACTGCACAGCCACCTTCATAATGAAAAAGCTGACAATAACCGCTGCCACCGGGTCCAGCACCCGCCAATGGTCACCCAAAAGAATGGCGCCACCTATACCCGCTGCCGTGCCTATGGACGAAAACGCGTCACTCCGGTGATGCCAGGCATTGGCAACAACCGCCTGCGAATTCAACTTCCTGCCCTTGAATACGGTATATTGATAAAGCACTTCCTTGAAAACGATGGATACCAATGCAGCCACCAGTGCCAGTATACCGGGTTCCTGCAGAGAGCCGCCTTGCAGGAAACGGTAAATGGAGGAAGCCCCGTTCCAGAAAATGCCGAATCCCACAAACAACAGAAAAATACCGATAATGGCAGTTGCCAGCGTCTCGTACTTGCCATGACCGTAATCGTGTCCTTCATCTTCGGGCTTTGCCGAAATGCGCACAAAAACAATGACAATAATATCTGTAATGAAATCCGACAAAGAATGTACCGCATCCGCCAGCATGGCGGCACTGTGACCTACAATACCTGCAAAGAATTTGAAGACAAGCAAGAGAAAGTTTACCACACTTCCCACAACCGTCACCCGGTAAATGTCTTTTTCCCGTGTGGCATCTGCTTTTTTGTTCAGAGTTTGCATTTCCATCTGCTTTTCGTCTAAGGTACAGCCTATCTTCACTTTGTGTGCAAATATAGTACATAAATCCATTACAATCTGTCGTTCCTTCATTATTTTCAATAGAATGATAATATTTTGAAGTCTGAGTGAACGAAGGAACGTATTTATTTGTTTACTTTGCAAGAGGTAATCACCACAGATTACACAGATTGACACAGAATCTCTATTTATACATAAAATACATCATAACATTATGGCCAAAAAGAAAGAAAAGAAAGCCGGCAAACGCATGAAGAAGAAAGAGCTCGTCAAAGTACTGCTGGAATTCTTCCACACAAAGCAAGACGAAGTATTATCCCTGAAATACATCTTTGAACAACTCCACCTCACCACACATCCGCTGAAGATGCTGTGCATGGACATCTTGTCCGAACTGTCGATGGACGACTACATCACAGAAGTGGACAAGCACAAATACAAGCTGAACAACCACGGCGTGGAAATGACCGGAACCTTCCAGCGCAAGAGCAACGGCAAGAATTCCTTTATACCGGAAGGTGGAGGCGAACCGATATTCGTGGCCGAACGCAACTCGGCACACGCCATGAACAATGATAAAGTGCGTATCGCCTTCTATGCCAAGCGTCGCGGACGCGAAGCCGAAGGAGAAGTCATCGAGATACTGGAACGTGCCAACGACACCTTCGTGGGTACCCTGGAAGTTGCCAAGTCATACGCTTTCCTTGTAACGGAAAACCGTACGCTTGCCAACGACATCTTCATCCCCAAAGAAAAGTTGAAAGGCGGCAAGACGGGCGACAAAGCCATCGTAAAGGTGGTGGAATGGCCCGACAAAGCCAAGAACCCCATCGGCCAGGTAATCGACATCCTGGGGCGCGCAGGAGACAATACCACCGAGATGCACGCCATCCTGGCGGAATTCGGCCTGCCCTATGTCTACCCCGCTGCCGTAGAGAAAGCTGCCGACAAGATACCCGCCGAAATCTCCGCCGAGGAAATAGCCCGACGTGAGGACTTCCGGGGTGTGACCACCTTCACCATCGACCCCAAGGATGCCAAGGACTTCGACGACGCCCTCTCCATCCGCAAACTGAAAGGGGGACTTTGGGAAGTAGGAGTACACATTGCCGACGTGACCCACTACGTGAAAGAGGGCGGCATCATAGACAAGGAAGCCGAGAAGCGTGCCACATCCGTCTACCTCGTAGACCGCACCATCCCAATGCTCCCCGAACGGTTGTGTAATTTCATCTGTTCACTCCGCCCCGACGAAGAGAAGCTTGCCTACTCCGTCATCTTTGAAATGACGGAAAAAGGCGAAGTGAAGAACTCACGCGTGGTACATACCGTCATCAAGAGCGACCGCCGCTTCACCTACGAAGAAGCCCAGGAGATTATAGAAACCGGCAAAGGAGACTTCCAGGAAGAGGTGCTCCAACTGGATAAGCTTGCCAAAATACTGCGTGAGAACCGCTTTAAGGCAGGAGCCATCAACTTCGACCGCTACGAAGTGAAGTTCGAAATTGACGAGAAGGGCAAACCCGTCAGCGTCTACTTCAAGGAGTCGAAAGATGCCAACAAGCTGATAGAGGAGTTCATGCTGCTCGCCAACCGCACCGTAGCCGAAAAGATAGGCCGCGTGCCCAAAGGCAAGAAAGCCAAAGTGTTACCATACCGTATTCACGACCTCCCCGACCCGGAGAAGCTGGACAACCTGGCACAGTTCATCGCCCGTTTCGGCTACAAGCTGCGTACCAGCGGTACAAAGACCGACATCTCCAAGTCCATTAACCACCTGCTGGACGACATCCAGGGCAAGAAGGAGGAGAACTTGATTGAAACCGTCTCCATCCGCGCCATGCAGAAGGCACGCTACTCCGTGCATAACGTGGGGCACTATGGTTTGGCTTTCGATTACTATACCCATTTCACCTCGCCCATCCGCCGCTATCCGGATATGATGGTACACCGTCTGCTCACCAAGTACTTGGACCAGGGAGGCCGCACCGTGTCCGAACAGAAATACGAAGCCCTCTGCGAACACAGCAGCAGCATGGAGCAGATAGCCTCCAACGCGGAACGCGCCTCCATCAAGTACAAGCAAGTAGAATTCATGACCGAACGCCTGGGACAGACCTTCGACGGTGTCATCTCCGGCGTAACGGAATGGGGACTCTACGTGGAGCTGAATGAGAACAAGTGCGAAGGCATGATTCCCATCCGCGACCTCGACGATGACTATTACGAATTCGATGAAAAGAACTACTGCCTGCGCGGACGCCGCAAAAATAAAATTTATAGTCTGGGAGATGCCATTACCATTAAGGTGGCACGCGCTAACTTGGAAAAGAAGCAGTTGGACTTTGCACTGGTGTAACCTCACCCCCTCTCCCCTCTCCGATAGAGAGGGGAGAGGAGAGCAATGAATTGAAAACTTGCGAAACTTGAGTGAAGTGAAATAAAGAATAACCCTACAATATTTAAATATCCCCACTCCCCTCTCTTTCGGAGAGGGGCCGGGGATGAGGCTTTGCACATGAAGACAATTACTATTACAGACCCTACACAGATTGAGGAAATTATCCGTAAATGCCCATACTGCATAGTGGGCATCACAGACCTTGAAGGAAACCCATATGCGGTTCCCATGAACTTTGCCTATCAAGACGGGGTAATATACTTGCATTCCGGCCCGGAAGGCAGTAAAGTGGAGATGGTAACAAAGCACCCGCAAGTTTGCATCACCTTCTGCGAAGGACACGAGCTGGTTTATATGCACCGGCAAGTGGCATGCAGCTACAGCATGAAGTCGCGCAGTGTTATCTGTCGTGGGAAAGTACACTTCGTGGAAGACATGGAAGAGAAGCGACGCGTACTCGACATGCTGATGAAGCAATATACGGAAAATGAATGCAAATATGCCGAACCCGCCGTACGCAATGTCAAGATATGGGAAGTGAAAGTAGAGAAAATAAGCTGCCGGTCATTCGGGTTAAGACCAAGCGAACTATAAATACCATCTGCCGGTCACCTGCTCCACATTGATGGAGCGGATAACCGGCAGAAATATTTACTTTTACAACGGATATTCCTCAAATGCATACAACAGCGTCGAAAGATACCGTTCTCCCGTATCGGGCAGCAGCGCTACAATCGTCTTTCCTTCATTCTCGGGCAACCGTGCCAAGCGGGTAGCTGCAGCAACGGCAGCTCCCGAAGAGATGCCGACCAACAATCCCTCATACTTCGCCAGTTCGCGGCCCGTACGTATGGCGTCATCATTGGATACCTGCAGAACTTCGTCTATTACGGCACTGTTATAGTTCTTTGGCACAAATCCGGCACCGATACCTTGTATTTTATGGGGACCGGGCTTCCCACCGGAAAGTACGGGAGAATCTTCGGGCTCCACAGCCACAATCTTTACCTTCGGGTTATTGGCTTTCAAGGCTGCACCCACACCACTCACTGTGCCTCCCGTCCCTACACCGGCCACGAAAATATCCACCCGGCCGTCTGTATCACGCCAGATTTCTTGTCCGGTAGTACGCTCGTGCATTGCCGGATTGGCAGGATTGTCAAATTGCTGTAGAATCAGCGAGCCGGGGTTGGCGGCTTTCAGTTCTTCGGCACGGGCTATTGCGCCTTTCATACCGTCGGCACCCGAAGTCAGTACCAGTTCCGCACCAAGGGCTTTCAAGAGGTTGCGGCGTTCCAAACTCATCGTGTCGGGCATCGTCAGTATCAGCTTGTAACCTTTGGCGGCGGCCACAAAAGCCAGCCCTACGCCCGTATTCCCACTGGTAGGTTCGATGATGGTGGCACCAGGCTTCAACAGCCCTTTTGCCTCGGCATCTTCTATCATGGCAAGCGCCACGCGGTCCTTCACACTGCCGGCAGGGTTAAAATATTCCAATTTGGCAATAACACGGGCTTTCAGACCCTTATTCTTGTTATAATTATTCAACTCCAGCAAGGGAGTGTTGCCTACCAGGTCGGTAAGGCGTTCTGCTATCTTCTTCATAATCCAACTGTTTTTAAATTCCTCATTCCCCTAAGGGAAAAGACTAACAATCCGGAGTGGAACGAGGTATGTTATTTCTTACAAGACAAAAGTAGCGCAAAATTGGTTCGTAGAAAATACCACAAATATGGTAAATACGTACTATAAATGAGGGATATGTAGGATATTTGACGAGTATTTCCTATCTTTGTTGCCACTTTTAAACTTAAGGATATCATAATGAGTCCACTCAACTTTACCCACATTTTGACACAAGCAGTCGATGAGCTATCGGAAAGCGAATCATACAAAGGACTGTTTCACCAGCATACGGACGGCAACCCGCTGCCTTCGGCAAAAGTGCTGCGCGACATCATCGAACTGGCGCGAGCCATCATCTTCCCCGGATATTTCGGAAATTCTACGGTCAACAGCCGTACGGTGACTTACCATATCGGTGTCAATGTCGAACGCTTGTTCGACCTGCTGACCGAGCAAATCCTTGCCGGCCTCTGCTTTGCAGGCGACGGCGAATGCAACTGTTGTACCGAGCTCCAACGGGAAGAAGCCGCCTTATTGGCTGCCAAGTTCATCAGCAACCTGCCGGCAATGAGACGTACACTCGCCACAGATGTGGAAGCCGCCTACAACGGTGACCCCGCCGCACAGTCGTTCGGCGAAGTCATCAGCTGCTATCCGGCCATCCGCGCCATCAGCAACTACCGCATCGCACACGAGTTGCTCAAGTTGGGTGTTCCCCTCATTCCCCGCATCATCACCGAGATGGCGCACAGTGAAACGGGAATCGATATCCATCCAGGAGCGGAAATAGGTGGTTATTTTACCATCGACCACGGTACGGGTGTGGTAATCGGCGAGACCTGCATCATCGGCAACAACGTGAAGCTGTACCAGGGTGTGACCCTCGGTGCCAAGAGCTTCCCGCTAGACGAAGACGGCAAGCCCATCAAGGGTATTCCCCGCCATCCCATTCTGGAAGACAATGTGATAGTCTATTCCAACGCCACCATATTGGGACGCATCACCATCGGACAAGGAGCCACCGTAGGCGGCAATATCTGGGTGACAGAAGATGTTCCCGCAGGAGCAAGGATTGTACAGACAAAGGCCAAGAAGTAAGTCACAAACAACCAATAAACAATTAAAATCGTAAATAACTCAAATCAGCAGTTCAAGTAGTTAAATGGTTATCAGCCACTAATGAGAGAAACGAGTGACAACTACCCAGATTGCCGATTCACATAAATAGTAAATGCATAGATGAGCGAACAATCTTTTGAAATGATTGCCAAAACCTTCCAAGGACTGGAAGAGGTACTGGCACAAGAGCTGACTGCACTGGGCGCCAACGAAATAGAAATAGGCCGCCGCATGGTATCTTTCAGTGGTGATAAGGAAATGATGTACAAGGCAAACTTCTGCCTGCGTACAGCCATCCGGATACTGAAACCCATCAAACACTTCACAGCCAAGGATGCCGACGAGGTTTACGAACAGATTAAAGCCATCCGATGGGAAGACTATCTGGATACGGACAAGACCTTTGCCGTGGACGCGGTTGTATTCAGTGAAGAGTTCCGTCATTCCAAGTTCGTTTCCTACAAGGTGAAGGATGCCATCGTGGACTATTTCCGCGAGAAGACCGGCGAACGTCCCGGCGTGCGTGTCAACAAACCGGACGTGCTGCTGAACATACACATTGCCGAAACCAAATGTACGCTGTCTCTCGACTCCAGCGGCGAATCGCTGCACCGCCGCGGTTATCGCCAGGAAGCAGTAGAGGCCCCGCTGAATGAGGTGCTGGCCGCCGGCATGATATTGATGACCGGCTGGCGTGGCGAATGTGACCTGATAGACCCGATGTGTGGTTCGGGAACCATTCCCATCGAAGCGGCGCTGATTGCACGCAACATCGCTCCGGGCGTATTCCGCAAGGAGTTCGCTTTCGAGAAGTGGGTGGATTTTGACCAGGAGCTGTTCGACACGATATACAATGACGACAGCCAGGAACGTGAATTTACGCATAAGATATACGGTTACGACAACAGCCCGAAGGCAAACGAAATTGCCACACACAATATAAAGGCTGCCGGCGTAAGCAAGGACGTGGTATTGAAGCTGCAACCTTTCCAGCAATTCGAGCAACCTGCGGAGAAATCCATCATCATCACCAATCCTCCCTACGGTGAGCGTATCTCTACCAACGACCTGCTGGGCCTTTACTCCATGATTGGCGAGCGTCTGAAACATGCCTTTACGGGCAACACCGCATGGATTCTTTCTTACCGGGAAGAGTGCTTCGACCAAATCGGGCTAAAAGCCACCTCCAAGATACCTTTATTCAATGGTGCGCTGGAATGCGAATTCCGCCAGTACGAAATCTTCGATGGAAAGTACAAGGAATTTCGTGCCGAAGGCGAGGAGTTGAGCAAGGAGCGCAAAGAATTTCGTCCGGCTTCAGGAGAAAGGAAAGAGTTCAAACCCGGAGAAAGACGCGAATTCCGTCCCCGATTCAGCGGAGAGAGACGTGAATTCGGTGGCGAAAGACGCGAATTCAACGGTGAACGCAGACCAAGAGAATTCAAGGACAGCGAAAAGCGCGAATTCCGTCCGCGTGAAAGAAGAGAGTTCAAAGACGGGGAAAAACGGGAGTTCAGACCGAGGGAAAGACGCGAATTCGGTGGAGAACGCAGAACAAGGTCAGGTGAATCTTACCCGGAAAGAAAAAGAAGAGAGGCGGGAAAGAAGGAAGAAGAATAACACGAACAATGACAAGGAGAATGAATGCAAAGAAAATAAGTAAGAGCATTCTTGCACTGCTGATGGCAGTGCCTGCTCTGTTTACAACAAACGTCATGGCACAAGAACTGAAAAAGCCGACCCTGGAAGACCTTATTCCCGGAGGTGAAACCTACCATACTGCCGAAAACAAGTGGTACCAGTGGTGGGGCGATGCCGCTTGTCTGGAACTTGGCATCGACAATATAGAAGGTACATGGGCTGTCAAAGGATTAGGTGCCAAGCCCGGAGAGAAATTCACTGCCATCACATTGGAAGAAGCCAACGCGCTGCTGGAAGAAAAAGGACTTGGAAAACTGCGTCACTTTCATGCTGCAAAGGCTGTCAACGTACCCCGAGGCGTCAATCTGGGTATTCAAGTCCAAATAGACCCACTCCTACTGCTGAACACCGGCAAGTACCGTGCCCTCGTCGACTGGAAGAAGAAAAAAGTCATCTGGAGCCAGCCTTGCCCCGCCCAAGCCGAAAATGAGGATTGGAACGAAGTAAGCCGCCATTTGGCTTATACTATCGGCAATAATCTCTATGTGATGACCGGTGACGGGCAAACCCTGAAAGTCACCAACGAACCGGAAGGCATCGTCTGCGGTCAAAGTGTGCACCGCAATGAATTCGGCATTTCAAAAGGCACTTTCTGGAATCCTGCCGGGGACCTGCTGGCTTTCTATCGAATGAACGAAAGCATGGTTACCCCCTATCCATTGGTTGACATCACGGCAAGAATAGCGCTGGTGGATAAAATACGTTACCCCATGGCCGGCATGCTCAGCCATCAGGTAAAGGTAGGTATCTACAATCCGGCTACTCAAAAGACCATCTACCTGGACATGGGCGACCCCAAAGACCGCTACTTCACCAACATCACCTGGGCACCGGATGGCAAAAGCCTCTATCTGATAGAGCTAAACCGAGACCAGAATCACTCCAAACTGTGCCGGTACGATGCCGAAAGCGGAGAGCTGCAACAAGTGCTCATCGAAGAGAGACATCCCAAATATGTGGAGCCGCAATCTCCCATTCTATTCCTGCCATGGGACAGCCACAAGTTCATCTATCAAAGCCAGCGTGACGGTTTCAACCACCTATACCTATACAATACGGAAGGGGAACTGCTGAAGCAACTCACCTCCGGCCCTTGGCTTGTACAAGACATCGTAGGTTTTAACCGGAACACGAAAGAGCTCATCATCAAGAGTACGGAAATCTCTCCTTTGCAGAGCAACCTTTACGCTGTCAACCTGAAGAATGGCAAACGCAGCTTGATAGGAGACCCAACCGGCATGCACTCGGCACAAATCTCCGGTTTCATGGGAACTTACCTCATCGACAATGCCTCTTCGCCCACTTGCCCCCGTATCATAAAACTGATGTCCACCAACCCGAAAAAACAACGGGAACACACACTGCTGACAGCCAAGAACCCCTACGAAGGCTTTGAAATGCCCAGCATAGAAGTAGGCACCATCAAAGCCGCCGACGGCAAGACAGACTTGTACTACCGCCTGATAAAGCCTGCCGACTTCGACCCGGCAAAGAAGTATCCCGCCATCGTCTACGTATACGGCGGCCCGCACGCCCAGATGATAACGAACGGCTGGATGAACGATGCCCGCGGCTGGGACATCTACATGGCAAACAAAGGCTACATCATGTTCAGCCTCGACAACCGTGGCAGCAGCAACCGTGGACTGGAGTTTGAAAACGCCACCTTCCGCCAGCTGGGCATCGAAGAGGGCAAAGACCAGGTGAAGGGCGTAGAATTCCTGAAAAGCCAGCCTTATGTGGACGGAGAGCGTATCGGCGTGCACGGCTGGAGCTTCGGAGGACACATGACTACGGCGCTGATGCTGCGCTATCCCGAAATTTTCAAGGTAGGCGTTGCCGGCGGACCGGTTATCGACTGGGGATACTACGAGATAATGTACGGTGAGCGCTATATGGACACTCCGCAAGCGAACCCGGAAGGCTATAAGCAGACAAATCTGAAAAACCTTGCCGGTAACTTGAAAGGACATCTGCTCATCATACACGACGACCACGACGACACCTGCGTGCCGCAGCACACCCTTTCATTCATGAAGGCGTGCGTGGATGCCCGTACCTATCCCGATTTGTTTATCTATCCCACGCACAAGCACAACGTCCTGGGACGCGACCGTGTGCATCTGCACGAGAAGATAACAAGATATTTTGAAGAATATCTTTAATGTACAATGTACCATATACAATGTACAATTTGCTATGCAGTGCGGGCGTGCAAATAGGGAGTAGATGGTAGAAGAAAGAAGAGAATAAAAGAGAGAATAAATCATTAAGTATAACAATCTGTACAACTTACCTGATGCCCCACAGCACAGACAAATTGTAAATTGTACATTGTAAATTGTAAATGAACCCATGAAAGTATTATTATTAGGCTCCGGTGGCCGTGAACACGCTCTGGCATGGAAGATTGCCCAAAGCACGAAAGTAGAGAAACTATATATTGCTCCCGGCAATGCAGGTACAAGCGAAGCAGGCGAGAATGTGAACCTGAAGGCGACAGACTTTCCCGCACTCAAGGCCTTTGCCCTTGAGAAAGAAATCGACATGATTGTTGTGGGTCCCGAAGACCCGTTGGTACAAGGCATCTTCGACAGCTTCAAGGAAGACCCTGCCACCTGCCATATCGACATCATCGGCCCCACCGCCAAAGGTGCTACACTGGAAGGTAGCAAGGAATTTGCCAAAGGCTTCATGATGCGCCACAACATCCCCACTGCCCGCTACAAGAGCATCACCGCCGACAACTTGCAGGAGGGACTCGACTTCCTCGCTTCCCTCGAAGCGCCTTACGTACTGAAGGCCGACGGACTGTGTGCAGGCAAGGGCGTGCTGATTCTCCCCACACTGGAAGAAGCTCAGAAAGAGCTGAAGGAAATGCTGGACGGCATGTTCGGCGATGCCAGCGCCACGGTAGTCATTGAAGAGTTCCTCAGCGGCGTCGAATGTTCCGTATTCGTGATGACAGACGGCCGCCACTATAAGGTATTGCCCGTAGCCAAAGATTACAAGCGTATCGGCGAAGGCGACAAAGGCCTCAACACCGGCGGTATGGGCAGCGTTACTCCCGTACCTTTTGCCGACGAAACATTTATGGAAAAAGTACGCACCCGCATCATCGAGCCTACCGTAAACGGTCTGCTGGAAGAAGGTATAGGCTATCAGGGCTTCATCTTCCTGGGACTTATCAACGTGAAGGGCGAACCGATGGTGATTGAATACAACGTCCGCATGGGCGACCCCGAAACCGAAAGCGTGATGCTGCGCATCAAGAGCGACCTGGTAGACCTGCTCGAAGGCGTTGCCCAGGGCGACCTCGACCAGCGTACACTGGAATTCGACCCACGCACAGCCGCTTGCGTCATGCTGGTGAGCGGAGGATATCCGGAAGCCTACGAAAAGGGCAAGGTGATGACCGGATTCGAGAAGGCTGCCGAAACAGACAGCATCCTCTTCCATGCCGGAACAGCCACCAAAGACGGACAGACCGTAACTGCCGGTGGCCGTGTCATCGCCGTCTGCTCCTATGGTGAAACAAAGGAAGAAGCCTTGCAGAAGAGCTACCGCGTGGCCGACATGATAAACTTCGAGAAGAAATATTTCCGTCGCGACATCGGATTTGACTTATAAATGAGAACGAAGAGATTCCAGAACCGGATAACGGCAGGGCGGTTCACACTACCCACCGCTATCCTGATTTCAGTATCCTGCTGGATACTGACCGCTGTTCTGTTGCCCGAGACGGAGACACAGCAAAGCGGATATTCCCTTTGGGAAACATTCTGCGACTTCTGCATCCCCACCTGGGCAAACCGTCTCTTCAGCTTTATTCTGTATGCCGTCATCGGGTACTTCCTAATACAGCTCAACAATACGTTCGCCATCATCCGGATGCGGGCATCGGTACAGACTTCTGTCTACTTCCTGCTGATATCCGTCTGCCCCAGCCTACACATGCTGTATGCGGGAGACTTGGCAGCTGCCTCCTTCCTGGTGGCACTGTTTTTCCTCTTCAAGAGCTACCAGCAGGCACGGCCCACAGGCAGTCTCTTCCACGCCTTTGTCTTCATCGGACTGGGCAGCCTGCTTTTTCCGCAGCTCATGCTGTTTGTCCCCATCTTCTGGATAGGTGCCTACAACTTCCAGTCTCTCCAACCCAAAAGTTTCTTCGCTTCCTTGGTAGGATGGAGCGTACCCTACTGGCTGTTGCTGGGACACGCCCTCTACTACGGGCAAATGGAACTCTTCTGCCAGCCCTTCCGCGAGCTGGTGACCTTCGCTCCCACCCGGTTCGACTATCAGCCGTGGGAACTCGCCACCCTCGGGTATCTCCTTGTTCTGTTCATCGTCAGCGCGGCACACTGTCTCATTGCCGGCTATGAAGACAAGATACGCACCCGAAGCTATCTACACTTCCTCATCCTGCTGAATTTCTGCATCTTTGTCTATATCGGACTGCAACCGGTATTGAGTGTCCACCTGATGTCCTTCCTGCTCATCGGTGTCAGCATCCTGGCGGGACACTTGTTTGTACTGACAAATAGCCGCAGTTCCAATATATTCTTCATTTGTGCATTTATCGGATTATTCATTCTATTAGGATTCAACATATGGACGCTTTTGTAGATACACTCGTACAGCTGCTAATTGACTGGGGATATGTCGGTCTGTTCATCTCTGCCCTATTGGCAGGAAGCATCATTCCGTTCAGTTCCGAAATAGTGATGGTAGCACTGGTCAAGGTCGGTCTGAGCCCGGCACTGTGCGTACTCTCCGCCACCTTGGGAAATACGCTGGGAGGCATGACGTGCTACTACATGGGACGTCTGGGACGTATAGACTGGATTGAGAAATATTTCAAGGTAAAAAGGGAAAAGATAGAACGGATGCAGCATTTCCTCCAAGGGAAAGGGGCACTGATGGCTTTCTTCGCCTTTCTGCCTTTTGTGGGAGAGGCCATAGCCATTGCACTGGGCTTCATGCGCAGTAATCTGATGCTGACCACCACGTCCATGTTTGCAGGGAAACTGGTGCGCTACATAGCTATGCTGTGGGCACTGCAAGGAGCCATTTCGATGATGAATTATTGACATGTAGTGAGTTTGAGCAATAGATGTATAGATACAACGCGTTGGATGTATAGATGCAACGTGCTGGATGTATAGATGCAGCACGCTGGATATATAGGCGCAACAACACGCTGAATCACAGAGAATTAAACTAAATAAAAACATTCAACAAAAGCAGAAGTGATGCAACGAATCATAGAGAAGACGGAAGACGGAAGTGCGACACTGTTTGTACCGGAACTGAATGAACATTATCATTCGGTAAAGGGGGCACGTACAGAATCACAGCACATCTTCATCGACATGGGACTGAAAGCATCCGCTACTGCCCGCCCGCATATCCTTGAAATCGGTTTCGGCACCGGGCTGAATGCCCTGCTTACACTGGAAACTGCCGAAAAGGAAAAGAGACCTGTGCACTATACCGGTATCGAACTCTATCCGCTTGCATGGCCGGAGGTGGATGCGCTAAAATATAGCGACAATCCTCTGTTCGAGGAACTGCATCGGGCTGCGTGGGAAGAAGAAGTTGCCATAACTCCTTATTTCACACTGAGAAAAGTGCGGGCAGATATCGAAACAATAAGCATCGACAGTTTGTTAATGATTAATAAATCTCCGTTCGACGTTGTCTACTTCGATGCTTTTGCACCCGAAAAGCAACCGGGAATGTGGGAGGAAAAAGTCTTCCGGAATATCCATGCCGCCATGAGCACTGATGGCGTGCTGACCACCTACTGCGCCAAAGGAGTAGTACGCCGCATGCTGCAAGCCGTAGGATTCAAGGTAGAGCGTCTCCCAGGTCCCCCCGGAGGGAAACGGGAGATACTGAGGGGAAGGAAAGAGGAAGTGATAAATGGATAAGGAATAGTTGATAATGAATAGTTGATGCCCCCTGCCACAGCGCAGCCAAATTGTAAATTGTAAATAGTAAATTGTAAATGAAAAAGTTTTGTTTTTTACTCCTCATAGCCACCTTGCTCTTCTCGTGCAAGCAAGGAGGCCAACAGAACAAGAAGAATGACGATAAACCCGTGATTACCGTCACCATCGAGCCGCTGCGGTATTTCACCGAAGCCATTGCCGGCGATGAATTCACCGTCGTCAGCATGGTGCCCAAAGGTTCAAGTCCGGAAACCTACGACCCCACGCCCCAGCAGCTTGTCGACCTTGCCCAAAGCAAGGCCTATTTCCGCATCGGCTACATCGGTTTCGAGCAGACATGGACGGAAAAACTGACGGACAATGCTCCCCACCTGCAATTCTTCGATATGTCCGAGAATGTGGAACTTATTCTGGACGATACCCATGCACATCATCATAAAGACGGGCATGTACACGAAGGCCATACGCACGCCGGTGGTGTGGAACCCCACATCTGGAATTCCACCATCAACGCCCAAATCATTGCCGGAAACATTCTGAATGCACTCTGCGCCATAGACAAAGCCAATGAAAACGCCTACATGGAACGTTACAACTTACTCATCCGGCGGATAGAGCATACGGACAGCCTCATCTGCCAGATGCTTTCCAGCCCGAATGCCGACCGTGCCTTCATGATTTATCATCCGGCACTTTCCTACTTTGCCCGCGACTACAACCTACACCAGATTCCTATCGAGGCAGGTGGAAAGGAGCCCTCCCCCGCCCATCTGAAGAACCTGATAAACTCCTGCAAGAAGGAGAAGGTACGCATCATCTTTGTACAGCCGGAATTCGACCGCCGCAATGCCGACCTTATCGCCCAGCAGACCGGAACCCGGGTAGTGGCTATCAATCCCCTCTCATACGACTGGGAGGAGGAGATGATGAATACGGCCAGAGCGCTTGTAAAAGAGTAAACGATGATTCTGTCCATTTAACGAAGAAGAAGCTATGCCTGCATCCCCCATTATAGAGATAAAGAACCTCAGCGCCGGATACGATAACCGGACCGTACTGCATGATATAAACCTGACTATCTACGAACGTGATTTTCTGGGTATCATCGGTCCCAACGGTGGTGGAAAGACTACCCTTATCAAATGTATACTGGGACTGCTGAAACCCACTACCGGGGAGATTCTATATCACTCCTGCCCTCCATCCCCCTCCGAAATTGCCAATTGTCAATTATCAACTGTCAATTGTCAATTATCCATGGGTTACTTGCCCCAGTACAGCAGCATCGACCGGAAATTTCCCATCACCGTAGAGGAGGTCATCCTTTCAGGACTCAGCAGCAAGAAGCCGCTGGCTTCACGCTTCACCGCCCGACACCGCGAGAAAGCCTCTGCCGTGATAGCCCGCATGGGGCTGGAAGGCATGGAGCAGCGTGCCATCGGCGCTTTGAGCGGCGGACAGTTGCAACGTGCCCTCCTGGGCCGTGCCATCATCTCCGACCCGCAGGTGGTGATTCTCGACGAACCCAGCACATACATCGACAAGCGTTTCGAAGCCCGCCTCTACGAACTGCTGGCAGAGATAAACAAGGATTGCGCCATTATTCTCGTCAGCCACGACATCGGCACGGTGTTGCAGCAAGTCAAGTCCATTGCCTGCGTCAACGAAACCCTGGACTACCATCCCGATACCGGCGTTACGGAAGAATGGCTGGAACGCAACTTCAACTGCCCGATAGAGTTGCTGGGGCACGGGACACTGCCGCACAGGATATTGAAAGAACACAAGCATTCTCACGGATGACTGGAAGCAAAGGAGGCCGACCCATTGTAGAACCGACCTCCCGTTACCCTTCCGAATAACTATCCGACAATCTTCTTACCCGTCATTTATATTGGAAAGCCTTATACGAATGGGGTAGTAATGACAAACGGAAAGAGTTCTTTGGTGTCACCGGACGCCTGCTCTGTACGGGTTCGGCAGGAAGGGGAGCCAGAATATCTCCATTCTCCAGATTTTCCAACCTCGTCACCTCATCATCGGTAACAATACGCACTTCCACCGGTTCATCATTGAAGTTCTCCACCACCAGTGTTTTATTGTCATACACAAACAATCCGACTTTGGAGGGAGCCTCCAGATAGATATCCATATCCCTACTCATAATGCGGCGAATCTCATTCAAGGCTTTTGCCGGAAAATCATATAAATTTCCCATATCATCGGGAATGGTCAATACATATAGATTGCCGGCGGCATAGGGAGCTCTCAACAAAATAGGATACCCCGATACTCCTCCCGTCAACGGACGGCCCGCACTGACTACTTCCCAAGCATCATTCGTATAATACTGAACCTGCGGTATCAATAAATCGCGTCCGGCTTGTCCATATCGGCCAAAATCATTGACAAGAGCTTTCAAATCGGTACAACGCAACTCTACTATTTCGGCAATTTTTTCAGGAATGGCTTTCAGCAAGCCGCTTGTAATCACCACATCCCGTCCGCTTTGCAATTGCTTCCTAATGTCGGTCATGAGCTCCGGAGCTTGAGCCGCCTGGGCAGTCAGCAGCACCACTTGTTGGTCTTTCGGAAAAACGGGACGTATATCCATCGGCAAACCTATCATGCCCAGATAATTCTGCAAGAAATCATCACCCGCCACATGAAAAGGCTTGTAGGACTTGATGCCAATGGGGTTACCCAACTTACCTACCAGTTTATCAGTCTGTTTCAATACAACATCCGCAATGCGTGCCATGGTGGTAGGCTCTATGGAAGTTCCGTTCTTCTGCCGGATAGGGGCAGTCATCTCATCATAATTAAAGCTGGTGCCCATGCCCTGCCAAGGGGTACGGAACCTGGGAGACAACTTCACGCCCAGAAGCTGGTTATAGGCAAAGAGAATGATTTCGGGAGCCTTGGCAAGCATGGTCAGATGCAGCTGCTCAGCATAGCGGTCCATACCCAGATTCAGTCCACCGGAGTCCACCCATCCTCCACCATTGTAGCCCGGACGCAGATTATCAAAATAACGGATAATATTATAGCTTAGATAATTCTGCAGATGCTGGTTGCCGGCAGGGTCCCTTGTTTCGGTACCCGTCCAGACACCGTCAAAGAGTTGGGGACCTTCCTCCAGATTAAAGCCCAAACCTTGGAAATGGTCGTACCAGTTGGGATACTTGATGATTACCTTTACACGAGGATTCACCTTCTTGGCAGGTTTCAGCACAAGGTCGCGCCCGGCTTCAGTCATCAGCTTCAAACGGTATTCCGTCCAGCTCTGCGTACCTTTGGCTTTTATCTCTATGTCCGACTTGCAACTGGTGAAGAAAAAGTCATCCAGAATAAACTCGTCAAAGTGCTTTGCCGTATGTTCTGCAATCTTTCGCACCATCTCACGATGCTCGGGATTGGAATAGCAGAACGTCTCGAAACTGTTCGCCTCGTTGATGGTGTAGGTAATTCCTCCGGCAGTCTCTATTCCCCGGTCATGGAAAAATTTCTTAGCTTGCTCCAGGGTGGCGTCATCCACAATCAGTAAATCACGATGTGTTTCCAAATAAATCTTGTCCACTTCCAACTGTTGTGAAATCACATTCCAAGTCGAATCCAGCCAATGGATGTCCTTCATCTTGTCTACCTCGTAGGCACGTACATAGACCGATACCTTAAAATTGTCATAAGCTTTTGCCTGCATGGCCATAGTGCAGACCATGCAGAGCAGAAAAGCTACAATTACAAACTTATCTACCTTTATTTTACTGTTCATTACCATTCAATATTTTCTGAGATGCCAATACCATATACATAAACCACGTAGCATGTCCGCCCAAACAGTACTCACCTTCCTGCCATAAGAACGGGAAATGAAGTAATTCGGGCAAGTCGGGACGAATCAGATTTGTACCCGGAGACACTCCACCCGGAATATAAGACCAGTCGGCACGGTTGACACCATAGGCGGCTTTCATCGTTTCGGCACCGACTCCCGTTACAAACGCTGCCTGATTACGTCCCGGATGCATACCGAGCAGGTATTGGACAGCATTGAAAATATAGTCCGGTGCAAACAAATCAGGATAGGCAGCATGCAGGTAACAGTAATTGTAGCCCAGATGCTGGGGTTCCCATGAACCGGAAGAACGGTTACCTCTGTCATGCGGCACTCCATACGGAGTTTTACTGCTATACTCCTGATACATAGCCTGCAACTCCGGCAGTGCTTTGCGAACAGCCTTGCTGAAACGTGCATTTCCCACAGCTTTGTCGAAACGTCCGATGAACCAACCCGTCTGACGGATATTCTTGCAGATGAAATCCTGCTGCTGCAAAACGAAATCACGGTACTCCACTTCCTTTGTCGCCAGATAAAGTTCTACGGCAGCATGTACCTTGGCTGTCAGCACCCGGTTGTTGTCGCAGCGGGTAATCCTGAACAATTCACGGGCTATCTCCAGACAATCCGCTCCCAATGCATCGTTATGTCCCTTCAAGACACGTGAAATACCTGCCAGCCAAGCGGCTACCTGAAGTTCCCTACCAGGGTTGTCTTCCGTAAACACCCAGCGGTCGTCGGCAGTCCCACTGACATGGTCTGTATGGGCCGACGCATCACCCAAGTGTGCATACTGGCGTACGGTAGGACACAGAATCCCTCTGTAGAGACGCCCCAGAGCCTTCCAACCCGCCACTATCGTCAAAGCACCGTTTTCCACCTGCTGCAACAAGTCATTCTTTCCATCCGGCTGGTGAATCTCGACTATCTTCTTTTCAAAATCTATGGAAGTCTCGTCCCAATAGGTACCAAAGTTCTCACAAGCCATGGCAAGTATATAGGCCTCGCCTGCCTGGGATTCCACACGCAGGTCATAGTCCCCCGCATCGTGCCATCCACCCACATTCAGCCCTGGAACCAAATCACCCGGCTGGTACTTACAAAGAGTAGAGGTTCCCTGAGTATATCCGTCTATATGGTTGATATCGGTTTTGGCCATACGTGCATCGTCATGATGACAGAAGTCATGCCATACACGGTATTTTTCGTTCACACGCATGTGGCACATCTGTACCGGCAAAAAGTATTCCACCTCTGCCTGCCAGATACCCTTGTCCCACACATCTTTGGCAATGCGGAACACCGGAGAAGCAGCATCGCCGTACATTACCTGATAGAGCCCTTCTTCCGTCACTTCCGTGAAATCGAACTGCAGATAGTGGTAGCGTTGGAAATCTCCCCAATCCTTGGCAGCCTGCTGCTTTACCAGTTTCCTGCCATCGGCAGCAATGCGATAAAGGGCAGGTTGCTTGAAGTCTGTATCCCGTTTATCCAACTCTATGACAGCCACTTTCTTCTGTCCAGGATGGTAACCTACTTGAGAGGCTTGCACCACCGGTGCATAACGCCAGTCTTTAGTGACTGTCGGACGGATTATCCATTTCACCGCACCTTCCTTTGTCCCTGCCGGGAACTCCGAACGGAGCACAAACCAACCGTTGTTATGATTTATCCTTCCATCATACAGCAGCAAGTCTCCTTTCTCACTTTCAATCGTAATCTTTGCCAAATCATCCTGAGGATTGAGTACAAACTTTTTCCCTGCGGCCAAAGGAGCAGAGACGATATCATCGGCAATCATCGGGTTATAAGTCTTTCTATCCAACAGCAACTGGTCCAAATCAGCTTTCCCGTCAGGGTTGAAATCTCCGATATGCTCCATATTGGAAGACTGTTTCATGGTGGGCCCCATCGCCTGGTGGGGAAAGACTCCCGTCCGGTTGTCCATAATCCACGGCTTGCCCAGCAAAGTGGAAGGTACCAATTCCAGATTAAAGCCCAACTTGCCGGCAAACCGCTCGGGCACTGGTTGGTCCAAATCAACGGTCAATACCAGATAATCCTTCTCGCCTTTGACCTTAATGGTATAGCCAAAAACAAAATCCGGATAAAGCATCGGATTAAAGCCTGCCATGTGTTTGGCCGAATCCGGATAACTCAATGTGACACGGATTTCATTGTCAGCCTCATCCACCACCCGGCTTCTCATCTTGGGCAATCCCTGCCACTGCCCTTGCGAGATTTCAAAGCGCACATCTCCATTGGCAGCCCTGCGGTCTCCATTCAAAACAAGGGTCAGTCCTCCCTGGTGTCCTTCAGGGTAGACGTCACTGAACACCATCACATTGGCCCCGCCATTCTCAAAATATCCCGATGGATTGATTCTGAAATCCTGGGCGTGCAGCCCCATACAAAGCATCAGTGATGCTGCACCTGCTATAAATTTCTTCATAAATACTATTTTAAACGATTATGTATTTCTACTCCCAAGCGTACCGTATGATATGGGCAACGCCACATACTCACTTTGGGAGTATCCTTCTTGGGTTCTCCATCAAAACAATCACTGTACCATTCACCGTATTCCCGGTCTATCATACAGTCCTTTACGAAAGTCCAAACCGTATCGGCCGATTGCAGATAAACGTCATTCCCGCTGATTTGCCAGGCATTGACACAAGCTATCATCGTTTCAATCTGGCCCCACCATGAGGCATGCCCGGTTGTTCTTCCGCCCTTCTTTTCATACATCATATACCCTTTGTCACTCAGTCCTTCCGCCAAGCAAGCATCCGTCACATCCAGCGCAAGCCGATTCGCCCTATCCATCAGTTGCCGGTCTTCTAACACACGGGCAGCCTCACAAAGCAGCCATCCCGCCTCTACATCATGTCCATAAGAGTCCATCTCAACCAGACTGTTCCATGCATTATCAAAGAACAAATTAAAATGTCTCTTTGAAGAGTCATAAATGCGGTCCATAAACAACTCGGTGCAGAATTCGAGT
Source organism: Bacteroides sp. 4_1_36 (assembly GCF_003466325.1). Lineage (NCBI taxonomy): Bacteria > Pseudomonadati > Bacteroidota > Bacteroidia > Bacteroidales > Bacteroidaceae > Bacteroides > Bacteroides sp. 4_1_36. The sequence continues at coordinate 43,688 of NZ_QSOX01000014.1, read as the reverse complement.
CTTTTCCTCAGTCCGTCGTCTTTCCAGCACTGATATAAAAGGGTATAAGCCTCCAGCACGTGCAAATGCGCATTCATAGTCTTGGGTGCATTGTTATCATAATTATCCAGTTGTTTCCAATCTTCAGTAAAAGATTCCACATAACCGTCATATTGCGGTTCGCGGCCTTTCTCCTCCAAGGTATGATATAAACCGACAGCCATATCCAGACTCTCGCTGTTACCTGTTGCCAGATAGTGTTCAGCCAGCCCATAGATGGCGTAGGTCATGGCATACGTATATTTGGAAGCATTCAGCACCTCACCGTCAGGATTGACCAGCCAATATACCCCACCATGTTCCTTGTCTATAAATGTATCAATGAAGTAGCGTTGCGATTTATCCGCAAGCTTCAGATAAGCCTCATCCTTAAACGTACGGTATGCGGCAGAAAAACTCCACAGAATCCGGGCATTCAGAACCCCTCCTCTCGGAGCATCCACTACCGGAGTACCATTCCGCAATACAGTTCCATAAAAACCGCCGTCGGGAGCCACTGCATAATCCATCCAAAACGGCAACACGCTGTCTCTGACATTCGTGACAATCTCTGTACGCATGCGTGTCTGCATATCTGTCTCCCCTGAATGCGACCGGCAGCCTGCCAGACAAGACGCAACCAGCAGTGCTATCCAATAAAACATCTTCCTTTCCATAATTATTCTCTAAAACCATCAAACTTTTCCTTGTATAATTCCCCGTTTATCAGAAACTGGTGTTCGTCGTCTCAAGTACTGGTGTTTGTCATGTCAGACACCGGCTTTCATCACGACAGACCCTGACGTCTATCACAACAACTACTGGTGCCTGACATTTCACTCACAAATATTTTATTATTAAGTGTTTATTTATAATTTATCAATATCCCGGATTCTGGTCAGCCTGATTGATGAGCGGGTTGGTCAGAATCTCATTCGTCGGAATCGGGAAGATTTCCTGATAAGCCTCGTGCTCAAAGAAACGGAATGAGTCACCAGTCTGCAGACAAGCCTCTTGTGAAGAGTTGGCTACTGTTTTCGGATATTCGGCGGCAAACCATTCTTTGCACATACCCATACGGCACAAATCATGGTAAAGCGAGAACTCGGCATTGAATTCATGGCGACGCTCTATAATCAGCGCCACCTTCCATACCGGAGAAGTATAGCCTTTGGCTGCTTTATAGCTTGTATAATAGGTCTCTGCATCCGGCACTTCCACCGTCTGGGTATTCAACATGTCGGCGGGTAGGTCAATCATCGTCGCTCCCATCTCCAAATTACCCCAAGCACGGTTACGTATCTGACGTATCATGTTCCATCCGGTAGCGTTGTCACCTGTCTCGAAACAACATTCTGCATAGTCGAGCATGATGCCTGCATAACGCTTCAAAGTCAACGAAATAGGATTGAATACTTTGTTGTTCTCACCTGGCTTGCATCTCCAGTATTTCAAGGAATAAACAGTAGGCATATTTTCGGAACCTTGGAAAAGACCGTCAAAACCACTTGTCACCCCTACAGTCTGCCCGGTAATGGGATGCGTATCCCCTTTGGCAACAGCAGAGTATTGGCGGCGTTTGTCACCCGGTTCAAAGGAACGTACAAACTCCCAAGAAAGACAGAGAGACCCCCAGCCTCCCCATTCGGGTGCCGCACACATATATCCGTACCACATCATGGCATCTGAAGACGAATCGGCTCCCCAGCCCATATATCCTTGTTCATGATACATCACCTCAAATACAGATTCTTTGGTCCAATGTGTATCCCAGGCATGCAGGTTACCGAAGCAGGGCTCCAATGAATAGGTTCCACTGTCCACTATATCCTTTAGTTCCGTCTTGGCTTTCGTAAAGTCTTTCTTCAACATATACAGCTCGGCCAAATAAGCTTTGCAGAACCCCTTGGTTATACGTCCGTATTCACCATTCATGGGTAACCAGTCCAGATGGTCGCGTCCAAAAGACAAATCTTCCTCGATAGCCGCATAAGTCTCATCCACGGATTCCGGACGTGCCTTTCCTACCGAAGTAGTATAGGTTTCACCGGTAAGCAACATCGGTACCCTTCCGAAAAGTTTCGTCAGGTAAAGGTAGTTATAACCGCGGATGGCACGTGCTTGCGCTTCATAAACGGTCTTGGAATTGCTGTCCGCAAATATAGAGGCATCCGCCGTCTCCAGGCCAGCCAGGAAACGGTTTGCACGGTCCACTGCACGATAACTCATCCGCCATGCAGTCTCCAGGGAACCCTTATCGGGTTTCCAGGCATGACGCTGCCATTCCGCATCCCAACCGGAAGCCTGACAGTCCATCGTAGAATGGTTGGCAGCAAATACCTGAGGCTTGAATCCCCATGTTTCGTCATCACCGGAACCGTGCTGGTCCGTATAAAAGGTATCATAAAGTCCGTTCAATCCGGAAAGGACATTCTCCTCCGTTTTAAACATGAAATCCGCCGGAAGAATATCGTAATGATCCACTTCCAAATAATCGTCACAAGACGTTACGGTGCTTAAGGCCAGCACACCGATCAACAGTTTATATAAGTTTTTCATAATCATATTTTTTATCCGTTAGTATTAGAACTGTACACTCAGACCGAAAGTAACCGACATCGGGAACGGATAACGTCCTCCGTCAAATCCCGAATACAATACATTGGAGTCACCAACTTCCGGATCGCCGAACTTATTGTACGAAGAGATGGTACATACATTGTCGACACTGGCAAATACGCGTGCATTTTCCATTTTCACCGGTTTCAGCACATTCTTCGGGAATGTATATCCTATCTGAATATTTGAAATCTTCAGATAATCCCCCTTCTGGATGTAGGCGTCGGACACACGCATGTTCTTATTATAGTCTGTCTTGGTGATACGCGGATATTTGGCGCCGGTATTCGAAGATGACCATGCATTATTGATATATTCCTTCAGTACATTCTGATAACCGCCGTCGGGTGCATAGACTGAGGTCAAGCGGGCCGAAGAATAAGAAAGGATATCCATACCGGCTACACCGTACAAGTTCATCGAGAAATCAAAGTTTTTCCAGGAAGCGGTAAGGTTCATTCCGTAAGTGAACTTGGGATATCCATTGCCTATAACAGTACGGTCGGCATCGGTAATCTGCCCGTCACCATTCAAATCAACAAACTTATAGTCGCCGGGCTGGGTAGTCTTGTCCTGATATACACCACTTTCAACTCCCTTTTCAACCGCCAGCCTATTCATTTCATCAATTTCGGCCTGGGTTCTGAAAATGCCTTCTACCTTCCAGCCATAGTAGGAACCTACAGGATAGCCGTTCTGTGTAATGGAGTGGTTGTCCCAGTTGTCGCCATCTTGTGCTGAACCTGACTTGCTGAATATCGGATCGCCGACTTCAATAGCCTCGTTCTTCAGGGTAGACCCATTCAGTCTTATGCCGATATTCCAATCGCTGAAGCTCTTGTTCCACGCAGCAGTAAACTCGAAACCTGAGTTACGGATATGTCCCGCATTAGTATAGACATTGGAGAAACCGGTGGAAGGACGAATCTGGCGATACAGAAGCAGATCCTTTGCGTCACGGATAAAGTAATCGGCAGAGAAAGAAAGCTCATTGTTCATAAAGGCAAAGTCAATACCGATATTTGTCTGCTCATTGGTTTCCCATTTCAGGTTGGTATCAATTTCTTTCTGCTGGGCAATACCGGCACCGTTAATCACACTCGAACCATTAAAGAACCAGTACATTGCATTTGCCGAAGACAACTGTGCTATGGACAAGTTGGTACCATTGCCCGCATTACCGGTCTGTCCCCATCCGGCACGCAACTTCAAGTTACTGAACAGTTCTAAATCCTTAATGAACTTTTCCTCGGAAAGACGCCAAGCTACAGAAGCGGAAGGGAATGTACCATAACGATTGCCGGCACCAAAGTTCGAAGAACCGTCGCGGCGTACCGTTGCAGTCACAATATAGCGGTCGTTCAAAGTATAAGTCAGACGGCCGAAGTAAGAAAGGAATCTTGTCTTCAAATCCAGCCCACCATCCGTTTGCTTAGACGATGGGTCATTGGTCAATGAAATTTTGCGGATGTTGTCTGCCGGGAAATCGTTGGCACTGGAATTCAGCCAGGCACCGTTCGTATCGCTGGTAGAGAAACCGGCCATTGCACTTACGCGGTGATGCTCATTGGACCAGTCATAGTTCAAGAACGCTTCCAGACCGAGTGAAGTGGACTGGCTCTGGTTCAGCGAGAACGAGTCCTTACGGTCTTGAGTTCCAAAGGTTCTATCATTATAGGCTGTATAGCCATTATAACCTTTTGTATAATAATTATAACTGGCAATAGTCTTGAAAGTCAACCCTTTGTACAAATCGAGTTGTAGGAAAGCACTAGCAAGCATACGGTCCCATTTATTAATACTGTCGGCAGTCTTGGCAGCAGCAACCAGATTGTCAGCTCCCTTGTTCACGTCTCCATTGCCTTCTTTCTTGTAATGTCCCCAAGTACCGTCGGGCAACACAATAGGCATGGAATAGAAAACACCGTCCTCTACATAATCCATGGTTGGAATGGCTTGTGCATAGTTTCTCAGGTTGCCTCCTCCCATCTTTTCCGAATGTGCATAGTTCAAGTTCAAGCCTACATGCAGAAAGTCTTTCACTTTGTGAGTGATATTAGCGCGTGCCGTCAAGCGTTTAAAATTCGACTCAATCACGATACCCTGGTTGTTCAAATAACCCAGAGATAAGTTGGCTTGGGTATTTTCGCTGCCTCCCGAAGCAGAAAGGTTATAGTTCTGCTGTAATGCCGTGCGTGACATTTCATCCTGCCAGTCAATGCTGTTCAGTCTGCCTATGTAATCCTCGCCATATGCCAGATTGGTCATGGCAATACCGTCATTCTTGACGGCGGAACGTACAGCACTTGCAAACAAGCCCGCATCAGCCACATCAATCTTATTCGAATTGAACTGGAGGGCATAGTTGGCCGAAAAGTTCACCTTTGCCTTCCCCTTACCACCGTTCTTGGTAGTAATCATAATGACGCCATTGGCACCGCGAGTACCATAGATTGCCGTAGCCGAAGCATCCTTCAGAATTTCGATGGACTCTACATCATTAGGATTCAAGAAATCGATGGAAGTTCCTACCTGCACACCGTCCACTACATAGAGTGGGTCGGCAGAACCATTCACGGTTGCCACACCGCGGATACGGATGGAGAAACCTCCTTCCGGGTCACCGGAAGAACGGATGACAGATACACCTGCCGCAGCTCCCTGCAAACCTTGTCCCAAGTTCACCGGATTCCGCTTCATCATTTCCTCCGCATTCACGGAAGCCACAGAACCGGTGAGGTCGGATTTCTTCATCGTACCGTAGCCCACAACAACTACCTCATCCAAGGTTTCGGTATCCTCCTTTAAAGTAATTTTCAGAGCATTCATATTCCCGGTTACTTTGACCGTTCGCGCCAGATAACCGATGTAACTGGTCTTCAGCGTAGAACCTACGGGACACTGCAAGGAGAAGTTACCGTCCAAATCGGTAATCATACCGTTTGTCGTACCTTCCACAATGACATTGGCACCGATGATGGGCTCGCCTTTCTCATCCACCACTTGGCCCTTCACAGTAACTACACTCTGCTGTACGACAGTGACACCTGCAAACGGCTGTACGCTTGTTGCAAAGAGAGGTCCGGCACATGCCAGCGATACTGACATGATACCCAAATACTTCATCACATTTCTCATAAATACTAAATACTTAGGTTTAACAAATACCCCGGTCATAAGCACATCGGGAAAAAGATATGCGACACAATTTTGTGCCACTATAGAGGCACTGCCGTGCCATTGGGAAGGCACATCTGTGCCACCATAGTGGCACAGATTTCGGTAACTATATCCCTTTCTCTTCCATACCGACAGGGGTGAATTCAATATAGATTTTCAAAGATTAAGTTCAGAAACTCAGGGAAGTGCCTTCAACCTGGTTCAACAGTTGCGGTTTGGCCTTTCCACAATCCACTTTCACAACCTGAATACGGTTGTCGGCAGGTAGACAAACCAATCCTTCTGCCTGCTTCTTGTCAGCACTGTATACCTTCAGGCTCATTTTACTCCAATCCATCTCAGCAGTGGACTGCGCCAACTTCAGATGAGGAAGTACCGAACCGTCACGTACCAGCATGATTATCGGCAGACTGCCTGCTTCAATCCGGTGCCATCCGCCTTCGTAGACTTTCTCTGTCTGGTAGTCTATCCATTTTCCTTCGGGAAGGTAAACTGTGCGGCCCGTCATACCGGATTCAAGCAAGGGGGCAACCAGAATCTGCGAACCGAAGAGATACTCGTCATCCACTTTCCATGCTCCCGGATCATCGGGGAATTCTACAAACAAGGCTCTTAGCATCGGTAAGCCCTTTTCTGTACATTCCTTAGCCTGAGCATACACATAAGGCATCAGACGGTACTTCATCTCCGCACTCTTGCGGAAGACATCCTGCACACGCTTGCTGTCGTACAACCACGGCTCTGTCGGAGGTGCCCCATGCGCGCGGGTATGGGAAGTAAGAAAACCGAACGGTATCCAGCGGCAATACAAGTCCTCCGGAGTGGATTTTACAAAGCCGCCCATATCATGGCTCCAGAAGGAGAAACCGGACAAGCCGAAGGACAAGCCTGCACGAAGCGTACCCAGCAGACCCGTGTTCGTAGTTGCAGCATCACCGCCCCAATGCAATGGATAACGCTGGGAACCAGCCCATGCGGCACGTGCCCACATTATATTCTCGTTGTGCAACTTCTTGGTTATCTCGGACACTGCCATATCATAACGCACCGGATAGAGGTTATGCTCATACCATCCGCTCTTGCCGGAAGCGTAAATACCATTCAGTGGAGCAGCCTCGCCAAAGTCTACTTTAATGGCACTGACACCGATATTCAGCAATCCCGCCAGTTTGTCCTGATACCACTTTACTGTTTCCGGATTGGAAAAATCAAGCACCACATCTTCGTAGGGAAGTTCACCATTTCCATTTTTCACATACATGTCTTTCTCTATCAGTTCAGAGAAATAACGGTTTTTAGGAGTGAAATAAGGCAACTGCCACAAACATACATGGAAACCTTGTGACCTCAAATCCTTCAACATCTGCTGTGGATTCTGGAAACGGTTCTCGGAGAATTTATAGTCACACTGCCAGTCCACATCAAACCAGCCGGTATCGAAATGGATAACATCGCACGGATACTTGTTCTTACGGATATTGGCCGCTACATCATAACCTTCCTTTTCACTGAAATAGGTAATACGGCTCATCCACGTACCGAAAGACCACAAGGGGGGCATGCCCGGCTTTCCTACCAAATCGGTGTACTCGTCCAGAATATCTTTCGGCTCGCCGAAGAAAACGAACAAATCCAGGTTCTCGTCACCCATGAACATTTTGTTCAGCCCAATATAGGTAGCACCAAAATCACAAGTCACGGGAGCGGATGTATGCATAAACATACCATATCCCCGGTTACTCATAAAGAAAGGAATCGGTTTGTACATTTGGTCCGTCTCAGGCCCTTGTGGGTCTGTAACGAACAAGTTCACCTTCTGTCCGGCCTTGTTCAGCCCAGTGGCAGACTCTCCGCAACCAAAAATCATTTCATCTGCAGTCAAGGTAAATACCGGATTGATGCGGCGAGCATTGTCGCTTCCCCGCTTCACAAAACAGAACGGCGTATATTTTACCTGCGTAGAGTCCGCGTCGCTCAAAGCGGCAGTCTGGCTCAAGATACGTCCGGCTTTATCCTTCAAGACGATTCTCCAAGGATTCTTGTTAATCTGAATGGTTCCATAGTCGCTGGAATAGATAATCTTGTCATTCGTCTCGATAACTTTCCAGCTTCCATCCCTGCCCGGTTCCTTTGCCAACATGATGGAAGCGGCAGGTTTGGGTTCCACCGGGGTCGTTAGCATACGGATACGTACCGTACGCGGAGTTACAAAGTCAATCTTGAATTTGAGGTTAGGGTCATTTTCATAGGCAGTGAAGGGGAAATCGAGCATTCTCATTTTACGGGGCTGTGCACCGTTGGTATTGAAGGCTTGGCGGGGCATCAGATGCCCGCGTTTCCAATTCACCAGCCCTTCACCCGACTTGGCATCGAATGACTCCAGGTGATCTGCAAAAAACAAGGTATTACTCAAGTCACGGAAATCGGTACTCATGTCCAGAGGTTGGTTCATCAAATACGAAGTACCGTCATTGACATGTGGCTGTGCCAACAGATTGCCACCGGCAAACAACAGCATCGCCACTGCTAAAAGTTCTTTCTTCATACTATTAGGATTTAAATGATCTCGCCTGCAAATGTATTTTTCTTAAAGGAAATACAGATGCCTTAAAAATGTCTTTTAATATCCGGTTTTGTTTCATAGAACCCATACAGGGCCATTGGAAACAAAATGCATACTATTTTTCACCAAACGGAGGATATCATCCCACACGAATACGCAAATCTTTCCTTGCTCGTTCGAAGGATTATATTTAAGTTTGCAGTTACAATATTGTTAATCCTTCTAATAAAGAAAATACATGAAACAACTGCTCCTATTCCTTATATGCAACCTGGCCTTCCTCCTTACTGTTCAAGGTAACTCAGCGGAAATCCCGCCGGCTGTCATGTTCAAGCAGCTCTCTACAACAGAAGGACTCTCCAACAACAGTGTCCGAAGCATCTACAGAGACAATAGGGGATTCCTCTGGGTGGGGACAGAATCAGGACTCAACAAATACGACGGCTACTCCTTCCAGCAGTATTACCAGAACAACTCCGACCTGCCGGACGATGCCATCAGCGAAATTTTCGAAGGACCGGACGACAATGTATGGATAAGGACTTCCAGCGGCTACAGTATCTATAATTATAAGACCGGTGAATTCGACAATGACTATAAACCCATACTCGATGGGCTGCAAATCCCCAGTAAAAACATTCTGAGGATGGGAAAAACATCCAAGAATGAGTTTTGGGCCTACGACTATTCCAAACTTTACATACGAAGCATGGACAACAACTCCATCAAAGCCTATCCATTGGCAGTTGAAAAGATTTCAAACCTCTATATAGGTGTCCAGTTCATTTATATAATGTACTCCAACGGTACCCTATACAGTATCAGCAAGCAGACTTCCGAAGTCAAGGAAATAGCCATTCCCACCATCTATAGACCTTTGCTGGAGAATCATGAGCCACACATTTACATAGACCAAAACGAAAGCCTATGGGTATACACCTTCCAAAACAGCCTACTTTTGCACAAGAACAGTTTTACACAGCAATGGGAGGACATCAGCCTGAACAATAACACTCACATACAGTACAATCGCGTGCAACGCATCCTCGACCTGGGAGACGGCAACGTATGGATACTTACCAGCCATATGGGGCTGTTCGTTTACAACACCCTGACCAAATCGCTTACCAACTTGGTGCACAATCCATTGAAACCGCACACCATTGCCAGCAACAATCTGAATACCATTTACCGGGACAAAGACGGAACCATATACATAGGGAATTTCAAACACGGTATTTCCTATTATAGCCCCATGTCCCAAATCATACTATGCAACAAATCCCTGGAATATGATGATATCCTGACCTTCTGCGAAGACACCAGCCAGGAATACATTTACTACGGAACAGACGGTACGGGACTAATCCGACGTTCACTAGTGACCGATTCATACGAAAAGATAGCAACTCCCGCCAATATTGTAGTCGACTTATCCATCGACTCCAAAAACCGCCTATGGATAGGCACCTTCCAGAAAGGACTGCTATGCTACTCGAAAGGGCAAATCAAACAATACACAGTAAGTAACAGCCAGCTTCTCGAGAACAATGTGTATACAGTAAAGGTAGACAAACACGGATACATCTGGATAGGTACCATGAAAGGATACATACAGAGGTTAAATCCGGAAACCGGGCAGTTTGACACCATCTTGTACCGTCCGGGAGAATTCTTTGTCCGAGATATGTACTATGATAAAGACAGTACCCTTTACGTAGCGACCAAAGGAGGACTCATTATCATCGATACGGAAACCCAAGCCTATAATATCTACGCCGAAGCCGGCCGCTTCAAGGAGAACAATATGCTCACTGTCTATAAGGACAGCCGGGACCTTCTTTGGATAGGACATCCACACGGACTGAGTATATGGAACCAGAAGAACGACTCCATCTACTTCCTTGACCAGAAAAACGGACTTGCCGCCAACCTCGTCAGAGCCGTCACGGAAGACAACAACAACCAGATGTGGATTGGTACCGGCAACGGCATCTCACGAATCAAAATAACAAACGGTACATACGCCATCGTGAACTACTCCGTAAGCGACGGACTGATATGCAACGATACCAATGTCCACGCCATCCTCAAGCTACAGAACGGCAATATACTGATAGGCACGCCACAAGGTTACCAGACTATCATTCCACAAGACATCCTGACCACAAGTTATGATGCCAATATTTACCTTACCGGTATTGAGCTCAAATCCGGAATGACCCATCCGGACATCCTGAACGGCAGCTCACTTGAATGTGCACAACATCTTTCCTTCACTGAAAAGGAAAATTCATTCACTCTGTCCTTCTCTGCCCTCGACCTGGTGGAAACGGATAAGATAAAATATGCCTATAAGATTCATTCCAACTGGATTTATGCTGAAAACAACAAAGTAAACCTATCCATGCTGACTGCCGGAAACTATACTTTATCCGTCAAGGCATGCAACTCACAAGGCATATGGAGCCCCAACGTCAAGGAACTGAAAATAAAGATACTCCCTCCTTGGTGGCGCACTTGGTGGGCTTATACCATATATAGCGGTATCGTTTTGTGCATCCTTCTGTCCATTATCCGCAATCTGCGCTTACGCCAAAAGCAGAAACAAATCATGCAGGCCATCGAGGTGGAAAATGAAAGGCAGCAGAAAATCAACAATATGAAACTGCAGTTCTTTGCCAACATAAGTCACGAACTGCGGACCCCCTTGTCACTTATCATCAATCCGCTTGAAGAGTTTTTCGTAGACCATCCCGAATATCGTAAAGGCATTCTGGATATGGTCAAACAAAATGCCGACTATCTGCTGGAACTGATTAACCAACTGCTGGATTTCAGAAAGCTGGATGCCAAGGCTGAAACCCTGAAATGCAAACATGACAACATCCTTATCATTCTGAGTGAAATATTCCACTCTTTCGATCCGATAGCACAGAAACGGAACATCAGCTATAGCCTTACCGCTCCACAACATTCTGTATTCATGGATTTTGACTATGACAAGATACGCAAGATATGCACAAATATCCTGTCAAATGCATTCAAGTTCACTCCCAATAAAGGAAGCATCTCACTGGATATTGCCGTAAGAGGCACAAATCTGGAACTGACCTTTACCGACACCGGTTGCGGCATAGAGGATGAAGCCAAGGAGAAAATATTCCAAAGATTCTATCAGTCGGGCAAAAACCAGTCGAACAACGGAGGCAGCGGCATTGGACTGCACATTGTTTCCGAATACGTAAAGATGCATCAGGGTACTGTCTGTGTCAGGGATAACCAGCCTTGTGGTTCTGTATTCCTGATTGCCCTACCCCTACACCAGAACAGTAATGAAACCAAAAACGGAGAACCGGTCGAAGGACCGGAAATAAAAGAAGAATCCCATCCATTCACCATACTACTCGTAGATGACAACTACGACTTCTTGAAATTTCTCTCTGAAAGTCTTGCCAGGCAGTATCATGTATTAAAAGCCACAAACGGAAAACATGCACTGAATGTACTGGAAAAGGAAGATATTGATTTAGTGGTCAGTGACATCATGATGCCCGAGATGGATGGTCTGGAACTATGTTCAACCATCAAGAATGACATACGCTACTCCCATATCCCCATTATCCTCCTGACAGCTAAGGCAAGTGAAGAACACCAATTGGAAGGGCTTAGCGTTGGCGCAGACGACTATATCACCAAGCCTTTCAATATGGAAGTCCTCAAGCTGCGCATCAACAAGATTATCGAGATGAACGTCAAACGTCAGGAAATATTCAATCAGGACATTAAAATCGAGCCAAGCCGTATCACCATCACTCCCCTTGACCAGCAGCTGGTGGAAAAAGCCATCCAGATTGTAGAGGACAATATCAGCGAAACCGAGTTTTCCGTCGAGGAGCTTGCCAGCAGCCTGAATATATCACGCAGCTATTTCTACAAGAAAATGATTAAGATAACGGGAAAGAAACCCATCGAATTCATCAGGACCATCCGTATGAAACGTGCACAACAACTCTTGACAGAAAGCCAGATGCAAGTTTCGGAAATTGCATATACCTTGGGGTATAACTCCCCCAAGATATTCTCCAAACATTTTAAAGAAGAGTTCAACATCAGCCCATCCGAATTTATAAGGCAGCAGGCTGAATAGAAACATTATTTTGACATCAAAGCATCCAACGAAGACACCAACGCCACCAAAGCAGCACTCCAATTAATGGCTATTTCATTGGAAGCATACGAACCTTCCACATCTGCATAAGACTCATCCGGCAGATTGGAAGGATAGGGTACACCGTCTTGTTGGCCAGGATTGGGACCGCCAACAAGGAAACCGGGAAGAGGTGCCTCTATATCATCCGATGCAGAAAGACGATGGTGCGGATACAGAGGACTTTTCATCCCGAAACCGGTGACATAACAATATCCCGTGGCATTCTTTCCTAAAATGTAGTCCATATTGCGGTAGGCGTTCGTCAGGTACGACTTCTCACCCGTAAGCAAATAGGCGCAAACCAGTGAAGTGGCTTGGTTAGCACACCCTTCGGCAAGGCATCCCCAAAAGAAATCTTTGGCATCGTTGCCGTAAGGAGCGTGGAAAGGAGAGCGGTCAGCACCCCGCACAGCCTCGGCAGCATAGTCCAGTAGCAGGTCTTTCATGGCATTTGCCAACTCCACGTCTTCACCCTGATATTCCCTGCCCGGTTGCAGCCAGGCAAACACGCCCAACGCAGTGGTATTGCCCCAAGAAGGAGTCTTATATGCAGTGGGCAGATGCTTCTTCACTTGTTCCCGGTAAACGGGCTTTCCCGTAGCAAGATAGAGCTCGGAAGCCGCCCAGAAGAATTCGTCATCGGCACTACGATCACCGTAAGCTCCCGTAACCACGGCAGGTTGATATTGCTTGTTGAGGAGGTCCTGATGATAGAGCGCTTGCGGATGCGCTTCTGCCCAGGCGTAAGCACGTTCGGCAGCCTGCAAAGCCACTTCCGAAAAGCCAGGATAATCCTCTTCGTAAGGAGCAAACAACACGGAAGCTTGCGCTAAAGCCGCAGCATAGTCCAATGCCGCCGTTACTGATTTCTGAACTACATAACGGGGCTGCTTACACTCCGTAGGCTTGATAAATCCCTCGAACGAAGGGGTAGTCAGCTTGTGGTAGACTCCTCCGTCGGCAGGGTCTTGCATGGTCAGCATCCATTTCAGGTTATAGTACATCTCGTCCAGCAAATCGGGCGTGTGGTTTCCGCTTTCCGGGATGTTCACCCGTTGACGGATAAAATAGTCAGGAAAGCGGGCATAAATCGCCTGCATCAATCCGATGGAATAAGCGGAGTTCACAATGTACTTGTTATAATCTCCGGCATCATACCATCCTCCCGGAGAAGAAATCACCGCTCCCGCCTTACGTTCCGGCCCGGCAGCATTGGGATGTACCAGCACCTTGTCATCTGGATGGCCTGCCGGACGGCTCCACCGACCCGCATAAGTCGCTTCGATGGGCATACCCGTACGTTGGTAATAGAAAGATTTCAAAGCGGCATCGGCCAAAGGGGACAGCACCTTTTCCTTTACTTCGAATGCCACTGAATCGCCGTTAACCAACAGAAGATATCTTCCCGGTACCGTGATGTCACTGAAATCCAATATTGTCCTGCTCCTATCCGACCAAGCGGATGAAGCGGTATATCCAGGTTTGCCGGAAAGTAGCCGATTGCCCGTGGCTGCATCTACTATGGTAAATTCACGTACCTCACCGGCATTCACCACAGCTACTTTTTCCTGCTGGGGATAATACCCTAACTGATTCAAACGTACAGTTTCTGAAGGATGCCCTAAAGTGGCCATTCCTCCCAGAACTGTAAACAGACATGTAGTTATATTCATATCACTATTCTTTATATATTAATATTATTCCATTTCAAAATTATTTATCCGACAATAAGGTAATGAAACTGATAGCCGGCAAGTGTACCCGTACCAGTCCATTCTCCACCTTCACTGCAGTTTCCTTCATGCAGTCTTTTGTATTGGTCACATAGACTTTCAGTTCCTTCACTTCTGCAGGGATACCGGAGATGACAGCCTCGCAATCCGCCCCATTATTGACCATATGGACGGCATATTCCCCACGCACCATATTTCCGAAAGCCGCACAGTTTAGTTTTTTCTTGCTGCTACTGACCGGAATGGCCAAGGCATCGGCCGGAGTGGAGGCCAGCTGCTTAATGTTCCAGAAACGTTGTGTAGGACGCAAAGGACCTTTGGAGCCATAAATGCCGTCTCCCCACAACAACGAATAGTCTGAAGTGAGCTGCCACTGCAAGATGGACAGTGGTTGGCAAATAGCACAAATACGCGTATACAGATTGATTTCATAAAGTGCAAACGTCGACTCATTGAATATCTCGGCATAACCATGAGCAGCGGCATCCGTACTACCCTCACCAACCAAGAGTGGTACATTAATCGCTTTGGCAGCATCCGCCCACTTCCTTAACGTAACATCATCACAACCACGCCATGAATGGAAAGAAACTGCACCAATATACTTATGAGTCTCAGGATTGTTCAAAGCAGGAAGGATGAAATCAAAAGTCGTAGCATCCGAATTGTCGCCAAGCAGCATACGGGTAGGAAGATTCAACCCTGCCAGATAAGCACCGAATTCCTGAATGAAATCTGCATGCTCCTGCGGCGTGTGAAGGACATCAATACCCAAATCCGATTCGTTGAACGAGAACATGGAGAACTCAATACCATAATGCTGTTTAGCATACAACAGATAATCTGCCATGGATTTATAAATCTTCTCCTTTTTCCGGCTATCCAGACGATAAGCAATGACACCACCTTGACGGGCATAACTTGCAGGACCTCCGTCAATGGCCCATGCAGGCGGAAACCAACAGCTTAGTATTACCGGCATTCCCATCGCCTTCAAGCGCTTTGCCATGAGGAGACTTTCCTCCACCCGCTTGTTCAGTCCCCCATTCTGTGCCACGGCAATAGGATCGGATTCTTCTTCGGGTTGCCACAATCTCCACGGAAATTCTACACGACCATAAGCTACACGCAAGTTTTCCAGACAGTAATCTATCACTTTAGGGTCGGCAACAGGATTCTGCAGGCGGAAATTCCCTCCAAAGCCTGCAAACAGACTTCCCGGGTTCTGCATATCCAATATAATTTCCGCGTCACTGTGATCTATCACTCCGGAAGCATGCAGTTCCATAGACAATGCTGTTCTCCCAGCCTTTTTCAGAATCGGCATCAGCGAGATATACACAACAGTACCGGTAGACTCTTTTTCAACCGTGGCCTTTACAGAGTTATTGAACTTGAATTCCAATTTCCTATTGGCCGAAGTAACGGTCAGCTTCCTGCCACTTGTCCTTACTTTGGCATCAACGTAGTTTTCCGGACTTAAAGCAATACAGTAATAGGCTGTCTGGTTCAAAGTCGTGTCCGACAGCGCATCAATAGAAATCTCCACCAAGCCTTTTCCCTTATCAGTCACTTTCTGATGGAACTTTACACCTCGCAGAGTAGTCGTCACTTCCTGCATATCCTCCTCACGATGGAAAACGGGACGGACCTGCTTCTCCTTTCCAGTAATCTCCATATCTCCTTTCAAGGTTCCGACACGCAGGGATGACTCAAAGTCTATCAATTCACCGTCTACACGGACACCCGTGATATTGCTCCATGCCATCACTTCCGTCTGGGCAGAAAGCGGCAGAGATAATATACCACACAGCAATACAACTATTCCAAACTGGAAAATTCGTAAATTCTTCATAATATCAAATCTATAAAAGGTTGTCATTTCAGTCTGGTATCAATCTCAAACCCCATACGGCTGTTATGATAGGGACAATTCCACATACTTGCTTTAGGCTCCTTGTAGCGGGGAGTTCCATCTTCCAGCACCGTTCTGAACCATTCACCATACTCCTTGTCTATCATCCGTGATTTGATGAAGTTCCAAGTGCGGACGGCACTGTCCAAATAAGATTGTTCACCAGTCAGTTGCCAGGCATTGATACAACCGACCACAGTTTCCGCCTGGCACCACCAGGAAGCATCCTTCCTGATTTTGTCCTTATGCCGTTCGTACATCATGGCGCCCATCGGGTTGATGCCCTCTTTCAAGGAGGCGTCTGCAAGTTCCAATGCTACCTTCCTGCACCTCCCGATAACCTCCGGGTCACCCAGAGCCTCTGCAGCTTCCGTCAGCAACCAGGAAGTTTCGATGTCATGCCCGTAAGAGTCGATGTCATCCAGATTGTTCCAATTCGAATCACAGTACAATATCAGGTGATGTGTTTGTGGATTGTAGAGCTTGGTTATTATCAAATCTATTACTTTTGTAAGACGTTCGCGTAGGCCATTATCCTTCCATACTTTATATAAAGCTGTGTATGCCTCCAATACGTGGATATGGGTATTCATTGTTTTGGTGGCAACGCCATCTCCATCATATCCCAGCTTTTGGGGAACTCCCCATTCGCGGGTGAAAGATTCTATATAACCATCGTTTACGGGGTCTTTGATTCTGCTCTCCATGGTCCGGTAAAGTTCTATGGCTTTTTGCAGGCTTTCATTGTTGCCCGTTGCTCTAAAATGTTCGGACAAACCGTAGATAGCATAAGAGCAGCCGTAAGTCTGCTTGTTCGTATCCAATGGGGTACCGTCCGCTTTTATCAGCCAATATACGCCTCCATACTGCGAATCAATGAAGTGGTCTATGAAATACCGTTGCGCCCTGTCAGCCAATTTACGGTAGGCAGTATCGCCATACATCCGGTAGGCGGTTGAAAAAGTCCAAAGGATGCGGGCATTCAGTACACCACCTTTGGGAGCATCCGCTATCGGGGCACCGTCACGTCCCAATGAACCATAAAAGCCTCCGGAAGAATCTACGCTGTATCTTTCCCAAAAAGAGAGGATATTCTCTTTCAAGTCCGAGGTTATTTCATCTTTTAAAACCTTGTCTACGTGTGACTGTGCTTGCAGGAAAGGTGTAACCAGCAACCATACTGTAATCAGCAAAAAAACGGAAAACATACGTTTCATAATATAGCGATTTAAGGAATTAATCATAGTTACATTGCAAATGTACAAAAAAACAAGTTGCCACTACTCACTACCATCCTTTTTCAATGGATACAATTGGTTCCGATAAAGGCTGTTTTTGGGTACTGAGTCCTTGTTTTACCAGACATCAGCTTTTATTAGCTCAAACGTTGGTATCTGGCAGTTCAAACACCATTGTATGACAAATATAACAATGAATATCATAAAAATAGAGGAAAAAGACACATTTCATAACGTTATTGGCTACAAACAAAAGCCATCCGTTTCCTTTTTAGTCCGTATATTAGTAGAAAATTTCGTAACTCAAAAATAGATACTATGAGAAAGAAACATTTCCTATTTGCATCAGTCTTGGCACTGCTTTGCGGCAGCAGTACGCTGCATGCGCAAGACTTCAAGCTGACATCCTCCGGTTATTTCAAGAACCAGGGAGTCGACGTCATGGCTTTTGATGATATCTATCCCGAAGGACACCAAGGAGGGGTATGTATCATCATGAACGGACACCGTGTGGCGACGAATGGAGATATCCGTCTGGAAGCCACACCCGGACAATGGCAACCCGTACCGAAACAGCTCGACCGGAAGCTCGGTGACAACAGCATCACCGCCACGCTGTGCTATCCCGACTCCTCACGCCATCTCACCGGATTCAACCCGATGATTTACCCGGACCTCCACCTTATATATACGGTAAACGTGGAAAGCAAAGGTAAAAACATAGAGGTGACCGTAGATCTTGACCGCCCCATTCCCCAGGAATTCATCGGAAAAGTGGGCTTCAACCTTGAATTCTTCCCGGGTTCCCTCTTCGGCAAGCCCTGGATTATGGACGGTCAGAGCGGCATCTTCCCGCAACAGCCCAACTCCCCCCTGATGACAACCCAGCCCAACTATCTGCATACAGGAAACTACCATGACGGCAAAAAATCGCTGGCAGACATGGACAAACTGATAGGAAAAGGTTACAGCCCGATTGTGGCAGACGACATCATCAGCGAACCTTATGCCAAAGGAACCAAGTTCACCTCCCGGCCCGATGACCCTTACAACAAAGTTACCATCGAATCATTGAGCGGTGACCTGCAACTGTTTGACGGGCGTATGAACCACAACAACGGCTGGTTCGTACTGCGCAGCAACATAAAACCGGGTGTCACCAAAGGTGCCGTCAAATGGATTATCACTCCGAACGTAGTGGTCGACTGGATGTATCAGCCGGTTATCCAGACTTCACAGATAGGTTATCATCCCACTCAGGACAAGGAAGCCGTCATCGAAATGGATATACGTGACAACAGAAAGGAAACGGCACAAATCATCCGCATTGATGCCGACGGCGAAAAGGTTGTCAAGAACGTCACTCCTGCCAACTGGGGTAAATTCTTGAGGTATAACTATCTGAAAGTAAACTTCACAGATGTAAAGGAACCGGGGCTTTATAAGATTAAATACAATACCTCCGTGTCTCCCATCTTCCGCATCGACAATGACGTATATGCCCGTGGCGTATGGCAACCCGTACTGGAATACTTCCTTCCCGTACAGATGTGCCACATGCGCGTCAACGAGAAATATCGCGTATGGCACGACTGCTGCCACATGGACGATGCCCAGATGGCACCGGCACACAATCATATCGACGGCTACGACCAGAAAGAGGGCCTTTCCAAGTTCAAACCGGGTGAAGTGGTTCCCGGAGTGAACATAGGCGGCTGGCACGATGCCGGAGACTTTGACCTCCGCATCGAATCCCAAGCCGGAGAATCCTATATCCTGGCACTGGCCTACGAAGCTTTCCGTCCGAATCTCGACGTGACTTCCATCGACCAAATCAACCGCGTGACGGAAATTCACCAGCCCGACGGCAAGAATGACCTGCTGCAACAAGTAGAGAACGGCGCCCTTACGGTAGTCAATGGCTACTTGGCACTGGGACGTCTCTACCGAGGAATCATCTGCAACGACCTGCGCCAGTACGTACTTCTGGGTGATGCCGCCGCCATGACCGACGGGAAAATCGGTAATGAAGACGACCGCTGGATATTTACGGAGGATAACCCCGGACGGGAACTGTCGACAGCTGCCCAGCTGGCTGCCGTATCACGTGTATTGAAAGGTTTCAATGATACATTGAGTGTGCATTGCCTCGACATTGCCCGCAAAGTATATGCTTCTACCGGAAGCGGCAACAACAGAGCCTTGTTCCCCAAAGTGCAGGCAGCCGTAGAGCTGTACCTCACCACCGGCGAACAACCCTATATGGACTTCATTCTGGACAACCAGGAGCTCATCATCAAGCAGATAGGCCGCATCGGCTGGTACACGGCACGTGTGGAAAAACTGTTCGCACAGATGAAGAACAAGAAAGCCAAAGCCTTTTCAGCAGCTTTCCGCAAAGCTTTGACCGGATATGAACAAGAACTGAACAAACAAGTGCAGGAGACTCCCTATGGCGTTCCCTACCGTCCGAACATCTGGGGTGCAGGCTGGGATATACAGCGTTTCGGCTTCCAGCACTACTTCCTGACAACCGCCTATCCGGAAATATTCCCGAAAGCACCGGTATTCAATGCCCTCAACTTCATCCTCGGATGCCACCCGGGCTCCAACCAGGCTTCCTTCGCCTCGGGTGTCGGCGCACAATCGGCCACTGTGGGCTACGGACTGAACCGCGCAGACTGGTCGTACATTCCCGGTGGGGTCATTTCCGGCACGGCGCTTATCCGTCCCGACTTCCCGGAACTCCTCACGTTCCCGTTCCTCTGGCAGCAAACTGAGTATGTGCTGGGAGGAGGTTCATCCCACTATATGTTCCTGGTACTTGCAGCAGAACAGTTGCTGAAACAATAAGAAAGACAGAGGGGGGAACAAAACCCTCTGGATGTTTTCTTTTAGGCGCGGATTACACGGATTTCACGGATTTAGTTTACTGCATCCGTGTGATTCCGCGTAACCCGCGCCTAATATTATAGTATAATGAAAGTGTTTATACACTTTTCGTTCTTTCACCAATTATCCGTACGGAACGGAATAGTGGGTAGTTCGTTCCCGCCAATCATTGTACCGACCTGGAAATCACGGAAACAATAGCGCACGGCAACGGGATTGGGCACCTTTTCCGAAGAAATCACGACCTCATTCGTCTGCCAGTGCAGCCATACTTTGTCGGCAGGATGGAACACACGGTCCTCACCCGCCACTTCGAAACCGCGAAGGTCATAGTTGCGACAGATACCCATTTCCAAATGGTCGAAGGAAACCCATGCTTCACTGCCTTTAGCAGTCCATGACTTATATTGTGGGCCGAAACAGTGTATCTGCTTCAATCCATAGGTAAGGTTCAATGCCAGATAGCTCAAGCGTTGACCTACCTTTGTCTTGTTGCGGGGATGGATATTGTATATCTCATAAGGCTCTACAAGGTCGTTTGTCGAAATCATACCACTGTTCGGAATCAGGCTTTGGGCACGGAATTGTGCTTCACGTAGGTAAGCAGCTTTCTCTTGCTGGGTACCTCCATAGGCGTACGGCGCTATTTCGGCAAAGTAGAAAGGCAATTCGCCCAGCCCCCATTCCTTGCGCCACAGCTGCACCATGTCGGCCAAGCGTTCGGCATATGTTTCATGGCGACCTACGTTCGACTCTCCCTGATACCAGATGAACCCTTTGATGGTATAGTTCTGAAGCGGCTTCAGCATGGCATTGTACATCAGCATGGGGCGGAGCATGGGATGCAGGCGTTCGATGGAATCGGGGTTGAGAGATATGTCTGGATAGTTTTCCAGCAGTTCACGGCTTATCCAACCTTCTACAGTGGATCCACCGTAAGCGCTACAGATGATGCCGACCGGAATCCGGAGGGCACGGCTCAACGAAGTGGCAAAATAGTAGGCCGTCGCACTGAAATCGGGTGCGGTTTCTATGGAAGATATGTTCCAGCTACCTTTGCAGTCGGTTTGCGGTTCATAAGTCTGGTGCTTGGGAACGGTGAACATACGCACCCCCTTATTCTCGGCAGAAGCTATGATGTCATCCGCTCCGTTCATGATGCAACAGCCAGCAAAACCTTTCAGGGGCATTTCCATATTGCTCTGGCCGGAAGCAAGCCATACTTCACCGATTAGGATATTCTTCAACGTAGTTTTTTCTCCGTCATCAAAAGTTATCTCATAAGGCGTGTATCCTGCTGCCGGAGTCTCCACGGCAAGCGTCCAACCGCCATCCTTATCGGCACGGCAAGTCATTGTCTGTCCGTTCCACGAAGGCGTAACGCGTACTTCGGCTTCCGGAGCAGCCGTTCCCCACAGTTTCACTTCAGTCTGCTGCTGGAGTATCATGTTGTCGCCCACCAGTGCAGGCAGTTTTACTTTGGCGCCCAACGAGGCGGCACCGCATAATAGAATCAATGCAAGAACCTTACTTTTCATAGTATATTTGTATTTAACATTATATTCGGAATCAATAACGCGAGCAAAAATAAGGCTTTTTTGCTCACGTTCTCCGTTTCATGTGCAAAAAGTGGGTGTTTTTGCACATGTGCTCAAACAAAATTATACATTGATGTATTATACATTGATGTATAATTTGTATATTTGTCATTAAATCAAGAACAGAAAGCTTATGAAATCACCTTTTCAATACGGCACACTGGTTGATAAAGAAAGTTTCGTCAATCGGGTAGAAGAACGAAAGCAACTGAAAGAATTGCTTGGATCGGGCATCAACGTAATGCTTATTTCACCGCGCCGATGGGGAAAA
Source organism: Bacteroides sp. 4_1_36 (assembly GCF_003466325.1). Taxonomy (NCBI): domain Bacteria; kingdom Pseudomonadati; phylum Bacteroidota; class Bacteroidia; order Bacteroidales; family Bacteroidaceae; genus Bacteroides; species Bacteroides sp. 4_1_36. The sequence goes on along the minus strand of NZ_QSOX01000014.1, from coordinate 21,448 downwards.
TCGTCGCTTGTAAAAGTAGCTATGGACGAACTGACACAAGAAGACAAGCATATCCGTGTCTGCTTCATTGATGCATTCAGCATCAAGACGGAAGCTGAATTCTACCGCATCTTTGCGCGAGAAGTCATTTCTTGCGCCGCCTCCACCCTTGAAAAGAGGCTTGAAGATGTGAAACAGTTTCTTAAAGCCGTTTCTCCCAGTATCACATTGAAAAGCGACCCAACCGATACCCTCTCCTTTGACCTGAAATTGGAACTGGAAGAAAAAAGTGTCATGGAGATACTGGAACTACCCGAAAAGATAGCAGCTGCCAAAGGCATACACCTGATTGTCTGCATCGACGAGTTCCAACAACTGGCACTACTACCCGGCTACAAAAGTATGGAGGGAAAAATGCGCTCTGCCTGGCAGAAGCAGCAACAAGTTTCCTATTGCTTTTACGGAAGCAAGCGGCATATGATGATGGACATCTTCAACAATTCTTCTAACCCCTTCTACCGCTTCGGACAAGTACTGTTCCTGCAAAAGATAAAGAAAGAGGAATGGGTGCCCTTCATCGTCAATGCCTTCCACCGGACGAACAAAGAAATCAGCGAACAGCAAGCAGAACAACTGTGCGACATCGTGAAATGCCATTCGTGGTATTTGCAACAGTTGTGCTATTTCATCTGGAGCGGTACGTCTGAAAAAGTGACAGATGAGATTATCGAAATCCGTACCCGCCAACTGATAGACACCAACATGCCTATGTTCATGAACGACACCGAGAACCTGACTGCTGCCCAAACTGCCATGCTTCGTGCTGTAGCCGATGGTGAATACCGCTTCAACTCCATCCCCGTAGTGCGGAAATATGAATTGGGCAGTGCACAGACCATCACACGCAACAAGCGTATGCTGACAGAACGTGATTTCATTGAGAAAGAGGGGAACAAGTATGCTTTCTCCGATCCGATATTCGAGCTTTGGTTCAGGAGGGAGTATTGCTGAATATAAAAAAAGAACGTGGAACTGCGTGCTATCCATCGTCTTTGAAGGTCCTGAGAAAACCCCACTATACAAATGAACAGACAGCAGACCCACGCCGAAACCAGCGCAGGAGCAGTCCATGCCATTCTTGTATAGTTTCGAAAATTTCTCAGGTTCTCAAAGACAAGAATGAAGCACAACGCTTCTTACAATATCATTTCACAAAACATTGAAGCTAAGGACACTTCCTTGCTTCGATGGCAAATTTAACGATAAAGAATGAAAACAAGAAAAAGATTGGAAAGTATTTTTAAGGCTGATACCTACAGAAGATAAATATGATTTTGTCATTCTGACACTTTGTATTTTCTATCGCACGAGAATCCCGTATTTCCGACCGATTATCCACACAGAAAGAAATACGAGAGCGAAAATCCATAAGTGTCAAGTTATAAGCATTATACCAAAACGAACGTCCTTCCAATAAATCGAAATCACACCTCCGAAAGCCCTGATACACCGAAAATGCAAAAGCAAAAGAACGTTTTACTAAAACAGAGTAACCGTTTTACTAAAACGCAATACCCCTTTTAGTAAAAAGCAATCACCCTTTTAGCTTAAAGGTGTAGCCAATTTCTGCATAAAAGCCCTACAAAAGCGGAAGAATATGCAAGAAGAACGCATCTTTATGACCCCAATATCCACAATATATCCTAAATTCGTCCTTCTGCCCAACCATGTGCGGCAGAGAAATCTACAGAAACATTACTTTTTGTCAAAAATATAAGGATATTACTGCCTTTCAGCACCTTTTATAACAACCCATGCAGTTCCCACGCCCACACATGCCGTATTCCTTCATTGGATGGCAGACAGAAATCATCAAGCGAAACAACCAGTTTCTCATAATTATCTTGTATCGACTCCAACGAAGCATACTCACGACGCATCGTCTGCTCGTCAACCAACATATAAGTGGATTGCAGATAAACCGTGCGGTCGCCTTTCCGTGCCACGAAATCCACTTCCTTCTCTTTGGCACATCCGGTATAGACATCATAGCCTGCCCTGAGTAACTCCAGATAGACAAGATTCTCCAGTTTATAACCCACACCATAGGCTGTTCCGGGATAGAGGAAATTCTTAAAGGCAAGGTCGTTGATGTAATATTTCGCCGTACCGGACAGTATTTCCTTTCCGCGCAAGTCAAAGCGTTCACAACGATACGCCAAGAACGAGTCTTCGATATAGCCTATGTAGGCAGCCACAGCATCATAGCTCGTCTTCCGGCCCTGGCTCTTGAAATAGTTCACGATGTTGCCGATGGACACTAAATTAGAGGCATTGCCTACAAGAAACGCAAAAAGGTCCTCAAGCAGTCGGGGGTCACGTATGCTGTAGCGTTGGATGATGTCCTTCAGCAAGATGGTGTCCTTCAAGGCAGACAAGTAATTGCGCTGCACCTCCTGCTTTTCGGGCAAGACAAAAAGTTCCGGGATTCCGCCCGTATTCATATAGCCCATATAGCTCTCACGGTTCTGTTCCAGATGCCTTATCTCTGTATACTCCTGATAGCTGAAGGGATATATCGGAAATTGGACGTATCGCCCGGAAAGCAGCGTGGCAAGCTCACCGGACAGCATCCGTGAGTTGGAGCCACTGATAAAGAGCTCGTACTCCTCGGTATAGTCCTGCGAATAAGAATTGACCGACTTTTCCCATTCTTCGATGAGCTGCACTTCGTCGATGAAAATATAAATCTCCTCTTGTCCAGAGATTGTACTTCCTAAGTATATCCATTCTTTCGTCCATAACCCAAAAAGTTGGTGAAAAAGGCAAGATTTTCGGTTATAAACGAAAGATTCATTTAAACAAGCAAGGAAGATACTTCCTTTCCGCATCCCCTTTTATCGGCCGGATATTCCTTCTATAGAATCATCATTGTTGCATCTATATATCCACCGCGTTGCATCTATACTTCCACCGTGCTGCATCTATAGATGCAGCAAATCCCTTAACCTATCCTAATAATGCAGCTTATTGTCACCTATTTAGAAGCGAAATCATTATATTTGCACCCATATATGCCGTTATGTTAACTAAGCGGATGGCAAAACAACTTGTAAAAAACAAAACTGAATTATAACGAATTTCATCTGAATGAAACAGTACAAAACCGTAAACAACCTTGTAGGCTGGATTACCTTCCTCATTGCAGCGACGGTCTACTGCATGACCATCGAACCTACTGCAAGCTTTTGGGACTGCCCGGAGTTCATCACCACCGGCTATAAGCTGGAAGTAGGACACCCGCCCGGCGCACCGTTCTTCATGCTGGTAGCCAACCTGTTCTCACAATTTGCTTCCGATGCCTCCACCGTGGCCAAGATGGTGAACTACATGAGCGCACTGATGAGCGGCGCATGTATCCTGTTCCTTTTCTGGAGCATCACGCACCTGGTACGCAAACTTGTGGTGACAGACGAAAACAATATCACACGCGGCCAGATGGTTACCATCATGGGTAGCGGTCTGGTGGGCGCACTTGCCTACACGTTCAGCGATACCTTTTGGTTCAGCGCTGTGGAAGGCGAGGTGTATGCCTTCTCCTCACTGTTCACTGCCGTCGTATTCTGGCTCATACTGAAATGGGAGGACGTTGCCAACGAGCCTCACAGTGACCGCTGGCTGATTCTCATTGCCTACCTGACCGGTCTGAGTATCGGCGTGCACTTGCTGAACCTGCTCTGCCTGCCCGCCATCGTACTGGTGTATTACTACAAGAAGGTGCCCAATGCCAACGCAAAAGGTTCCCTGCTGGCATTGCTCGCTTCGGGCATACTGGTAGCAGCCGTACTCTACGGCATCGTGCCGGGTATCGTGAAAGTGGGCGGCTGGTTCGAACTGCTCTTCGTCAACACGCTGGGCATGTCCTTCAACACGGGTGTCATCGTATATATCATCCTGTTGGCAGCCTGCCTCATCTGGGGTATCTACGAAAGCTATACCGAACGCAACAAGGCACGTATGGCACTCTCGTTCATACTCACCATCGCCATGCTGGGTATCCCGTTCTACGGACACGGTACCAGCTCGGTAGTTATCGGTGTCATTGTCATTGCCGCATTGTGGCTCTACCTCCGTCCGAAGACGCAGGCAGCCGTCAAAGAGAAATTCCGCGTATCGGCACGCACGCTGAACACCTCGCTGCTCTGCACCATGATGATTGTCATCGGATATTCCTCGTATGCACTTATCGTCATCCGCTCCACCGCCAACACGCCGATGGACCAGAACTCTCCGGAAGACATCTTCACACTGGGCGAATACCTGGGACGCGAGCAGTATGGCACACGCCCGCTGTTCTATGGCCCTGCCTTCTCCTCGCAAGTGGCACTGGACGTGAAAGACGGTTACTGCGAACCGCGCATCAAGTACAACGGCACGAAGTTCATCCGCAAGGAGAAAGCTACGCCCGACGAAAAGGATTCGTACATCGAAATCCCCGGACGCATTGAGTACGAATACGCCCAGAACATGCTGTTCCCGCGTATGTACAGCAGTGCCCATACACAACAATACCATGCCTGGCAGGACATCAAGGGTTACGATGTGCCCTATGACAAATGCGGCAACATGATTATGGTAAACATGCCCACACAGTGGGAAAACATCAAGTTCTTCTTCTCCTACCAGCTCAACTGGATGTACTGGCGCTACTTCATGTGGAACTTCGCCGGACGCCAGAACGACATACAAGGCAGCGGAGAAATTGAACACGGCAACTGGATTACCGGTATCCCGTTCATCGACAACTGGCTGGTGGGCGACCAGAGCCTCTTGCCTCAGGAACTGAAAGACAACAAGGGACACAACGTATTCTACTGCCTGCCCCTGCTGCTGGGTATCATCGGCCTGCTATGGCAAGCCTACCGTGGACAGAAAGGCATCCAGCAATTCTGGGTGGTCTTCTTCCTCTTCTTCATGACCGGTATTGCCATCGTGCTCTACCTGAACCAGACTCCGAGCCAACCGCGCGAACGTGACTATGCCTACGCCGGTTCGTTCTACGCCTTCGCCATCTGGATTGGTATGGGTGTGGCAGGACTCGTCCGTCTGCTTCAAGACTACGCCAAGATGAAGGAACTGCCTGCTGCCGCCATCGTTTCCGTAGCCTGCCTCTTTGTCCCCGTGCAGATGGCAAGCCAGACTTGGGACGACCACGACCGCAGCGACCGCTACATGGCACGCGACTTCGGCCAGAACTACCTGATGTCCCTGCAAGAAAGCGGCAACCCGATTATCTATACCAACGGTGACAACGATACCTTCCCCCTCTGGTACAACCAGGAGACCGAAGGTTTCCGTACCGACGCCCGTACCTGCAACCTCTCGTACCTGCAGACCGATTGGTACATCGACCAGATGAAGCGCCCCGCCTACGACAGTCCTTCTCTCCCCATCACGTGGGACCGAATGGAGTACGTAGAAGGCACCAACGAATACGTCCCCATCCAGCCTGAGTACAAGAAAAGCATCGACCAGCTCTATGCCGAAGCCGAGAAGCAGGCACTGGACGGTAATCCCGAAGCACTGGTCAATGTAAAGAAAGAATTCGGTGACAACCCGTATGAGCTAAAGAATATCCTCAAGAACTGGGTGCGCAACAAGAATCAGGACTTGAAGGTGATTCCTACCGACAGCATCGTCATCAAGGTAGACAAGGAAGCCGTGCGCCGCAGCGGCATGATGATACCGGGCGATTCAATCCCCGACTACATGCACATTTCGCTGAAAGGCAAACGCGCCCTCTACAAGAGCGAGTTGATGATGCTCGAAATGCTGAGCGAGGCCAACTGGGAACGCCCCATCTATATCGCTGTCAGCGTAGGCAGGGAGAACCAGCTGAATATGGAAAACCACTTCGTTCAGGAAGGTCTTGCCTATCGTTTCACTCCGTTCGACACCAGTAAGACGGGCGTGACAATAGACTCCGAAAAGATGTACGACAACCTGATGAACAAGTTCAAGTTCGGTGGCATCGACAAGCCGGGCATCTATATCGACGAGAACGCCATGCGCATGTGTCACTCTCACCGTCGCATCTTCTCCCAACTCGTGCAGCAGCTGATGCGTGAGGGCAAGAAAGACAAGGCAAAAGCCGCCCTGGACTATGCCGAAAAGATGATTCCCGCCTACAACGTGCCTTACGACTGGCAGAACGGTGCCGTACAGATGGCGGAAGCCTACTACCAACTGGGCGAAACCGCCAAGGCGGACGAGATGATGAAAGCCCTTGCTGACAAGGCTGTAGAGTACCTGACCTGGTATCTGAGCCTGGACGACAACCGCTTCATGATTTCTACCCGTGAATTTGAATACCACTGGGCTGTACTCGATGCCGAGGTGAAGGCCATGAAGAAGTACAACTCCAAGCTCGCCGAAATCTACGAGCCGAAGGTGGAAGAACTGTATAATATGTATGTGGACAGAATGAAGGAGTGAGAATAAGGATTAGGGATTAAGGATTAAAGGATTAGGGATTAGCCTGTGCAGTTCATCACTAATCATTAATAACTAATCATTAACCCCTAATCCTTAATCATTAACCCCTAATCCTTAATCATTAACCCCTAATCCTTAATCCTTAATCCCTAATTAATCATTAATCACGTGTTTATAGAACAACCTCCTGAGTTTTTTCGCAAACTATATCCCGGTGCAGTCTGGAGGATGGACCCCAATGAAAAAGCCGTTTATCTGACTTTCGACGATGGCCCTATCCCCGAAGTAACTCCCTGGGTGCTCGACCTGCTGGATAAGCACAACATCAAAGCCACCTTCTTCATGGTAGGTGACAACATACGGAAGCATCCGGACGAATTCCGGATGGTCGTTGAGCGTGGGCACCGCATCGGTAACCACACCTTCAACCATATCCGTGGATTTGAATACACGGCCAAGAATTATCTGGGAAATACCGAACAGGCGAAGATTTTCATGGAAATGGGTGGGGACATCAATTGCAATGTGGAGAAGGTTCTCTACCCTCTCTTGTTCCGCCCTCCCCACGGCCATATGTTCGCCAACCAGTATCTCACGCTGAAACGAACCTACAAGATTGTGATGTGGGACCTCGTGACCCGCGACTACAGCAAGAAGCTGCGCGGTCCGCAAGTGCTTGCCAACGTGATGCGCTACGCCCGCAACGGCTCCATCATCACCTTCCACGATTCCTTGAAATCCTGGTGCAACGGAAACCTGCAGTACGCATTGCCGCGCGCCATTGACTTCCTGAAGGAAGAGGGATATGAATTCAAAGTATTATAAACTTGAAACAGCAGAAAGTTACCAACATCTGCTGTCACAATAAATTCCACATAAAATAAGAAGGGGTTGTCTCGGCAAAAGGCAACCCCTTACATTTTATAGGCTCATGTCCTGTTCCACAAGAATAAACAGATGTTTTATAATTACCAAGTAAATGTACATCTGTATTCATCCCACTGGTCTTTTACAACCAGTTCCGTAGGATAACTGTCGGAATTCAATGTCCATGTAAAATACATATCGGACACAGAGTCCTCGCCATTGTATGTATAATGCCCTACAAGCGGCAGATGTTTCGTAGCCTTACCAAGCATGCCTCCATAATAGGCATATATCATCTCGTCCATATCCACATCCAGTATTTCATCAAACAACATCAGGCAGCCCTTATTCTCGATAGGAGCTGTTATATTATCCGTCGTATAGTCTATGGCAGCACTATACTCCCACTCGTCATTGCTGTCGATAATTCCGTCACCATTGAGATCCCCACTAGCTACATAACGTGTGGAAGTCTTCACCACATCTCCATCCTTATAGGTGATGTTCGTTATTTCACCATCGCTTTCAGAGCGTTTCATTACAACCAGATGGCCTTCAGTGTCGTATTCCATCTCCCAAGTAAACTCATCGGCATCGGGAGTACCAGCGTGGTCTATTGAGTTGCAAAATTCCACATAACCATCGCTGTTGAGCTGCAAGTTCAGTTCTGTAACATCGCCCTCTTCATCCGTCACGGTGATTCTTGCTCGGTCCTTTGCAACATCTGCCTTTGTAGTAGCGGGAAAGTACTCAAAGACGGCTTTATCCCCATCCTCAGTTGTAATGTTCGTCACCAGCCCTTCTTCATTGTGAGAAATCGCCATGCCCGAAACCGACTTCGGAAGCCCTCCCGTAAACACTTGCGAAGGATTGACCACAGTGGCGGTGTTTTCGCCACCCTCACCATTCTCATTTTCGTCATCGTCACTGCAAGCAGTGAATCCCAAGCACAACGCCACACCCAACATGGAGGCAGCCATCATTTTAAACATTTTCATAAGTTACAAATCTTGTTTTATCCCCATCCCTCTAAGGAAAATCCATAATAACAAAAGTATAAGGAATGCCGTCCGTATCTCACGACAACAAGACTCTGCCATTCAAACCCGGACAGATACTTTTGGCCATTTATCATTCCCAGACAAAGCTTAATATTTTTTGCAAAGTAATAAACTTTTCCTTTCACTCCTTGTCACTGAAAAAGGTGATTTTTCAGCTACATACAGAAAAAATTCAGCATCTCCGATAAAAAGCAAAATGAATAAGACGTATATTTGCAACAACTAAGCACAGATTGAATTCCACTAAAATATACCGATATGAGGGTACGCCATACTAAGCTATTATCACTCCTCTTTTCTTTAACCACTATCCTGCTTCACGCCGGAGAAATACCAACAGACACTCTGTTGGCACACTTCTACAACCGGGCAGCCAATCTCATGGAAGAAGGACACTACGATGAAGCGCAACGTAGCTTCGACAGCGCCTTTGCCACCCGGAACGTAAAGCACTCCTTCATGTATCCCATCTTGCTGAACGAACAAGCCACACTACTGATCTATGTGGGAAAGACAGAAGAAGCCTTTGCCATGAAAAAAAATGTGCTCCCCTACCTGCCGCAGATAGATGATTTGGAAAAGCACATCAGCGTATACAACGATTTGGGCCTCCTCTACCGTCAGCACCAAATGAATGACTCTACACTCTACTATTACAATAAAGCACTGGACACTGCCTTGCAATACGGAGACGAAAGCTGGATAGCCCACATCTGCAACAATGTGTCCATCCTATACTTCAATATCAGGCAGCTGGACGAAGCTGAAAAGTATACCGACATGGCCACCGAACATGCCGCCAGAACCGAAGACCCATTCGTAGCTTTCACCACCTGGCAAATCAGGGCAACCATAAAGGCTGAGCTGAACAAGCTGGATGATGCTGAAAAATCCAACCGTAAAGCCTGGAACATTGCCTGCCACGGAGAGGGAAACGAAGACCTATGGAAGATACGCTGCCTGCCCGGCATGCTGAGACTCTTTGAACGAAAAGAACAACCCGATTCCATAGACCACTACTTGAAATTGGGGAACAAACTACTACAACGGGTACCATCCAACTCCATCGCTGCCATAGGATTCATACAATCGAGGGCAGCCACCGAAACAAACCGCAAAAACTATGCCCGCGCCTTGAAGGACTTCCACTGGCTGCGTAACCGGAAAACCGGTACCGAGCCCAAAACACTACTTACACAAATGGCACGATGCTACGATGCCTTGGGAAACCCCAAACTGGCCTATACCTATATGGATAGTGCCCGCATGTGGACTGATACGCTGGCACAGCACAATCTGACGCAACAAATGGCAGAATTCAACGTGAAATATCACACACAAGAAAAGGAATTGGAGATAGCCCACCTGCAACAAGAACAACTGGAACACCAAGCCTTCCTGCTAAAAGCCTCTTGCTGTAGCCCTTCTGTCCGGCCTTGCTCTCATTACTTTGTTGACGCTCCGCCACAAGAAACGAATAGCCGAAAAGAAGATTGAACTGCTAAAGCAAGAAAACGAACTGAACTCGGCACGCCGTTACATTGAAGGGTTGGAAGAGGAATGCAAATATTTTGCCAAGGAACTGCATGACGGCATAGCCAACGACCTGCTGGGGCTGCAAATGAAGATAGAAACTTCTGCCGGCAAAGGGAATGAGCAGGAACTGGCCTCACTCGTCAGCAAACTGAGAAACAACGTGCGGAATATCTCACACGAACTGATGCCTCCCGAATTCGAGCATCTCAGTCTAGACCAGATACTCGACCGTTATGCTGCCAAACTGACCGAGAACACCGGCATAGAGGTCAGCTATCATCCAACGGAGAACAACGCATCACGCCATCTTCCCAATGAAACCGCTTATGAGCTGTACCGCATCGTACAAGAGCTCACCATGAACATCGTGAAACATGCCTCAGCCAGTCATATAGTCATCAGTCTCCGTGCCGACAATGAAAATAAATATACCCTGCAAATTACAGACAACGGTAAGAATGCAAACAAGCAACAAACAGCAACAAACAACAATGACGGCATAGGATTGCGCACCGTAAACGACCGTATCAGAGCCATCAACGCTACCGCCAATGTATGCTCGTCAACAGAAAACAACGTTTTCACCCTACTGCTTAACATAAACGAATGAAACCAAACAAAGAAACATACAGAATACTGGTAATAGATGACCACCCGATTGTTGCTGAAGGCATCATCGCATTGGCCTCGCAACTCGAAGGAGTGACGTGCAAAGGAGCCACTTGTGCAAAAGACGTGGAACAACTGACCCTCAAAGAGAGATTCGACCTTTGCATCATTGACCTTGAACTACCGGATATGAATGGATTCCAACTCATATCCCACCTTCACAGCCAGATACCCGAATGCGGCATTTTAATCTATACCATGCATGAAGAACCTTGGATCATAGCCAAATTATCCACCCTAAACATCAACGGAGCTGTTTCAAAAAATGCCAGCACCAGCGAATTGAGAGACGCCATCAGTACACTGAAAAACGGAACCAGATACTTCAGCAATGTTTTCAGCGAACTGGACAAGGAAAAACAAAACACCCTACCATATGCACTTCCCGAATTGTCGAGACGTGAAAAAGAAGTGCTCGCCTATCTCTCGCAAGGACTGAGCACTTCTGAAATATCCCAATTACTATTTCTCAGCATCAATACAATACAGACTTACCGGAAGCGCCTGATGGAAAAACTGGAGGCCAAAAACGTTGCAGAACTTGTCTACAAGGGGAAGAGCTTATTCTGAGAACACTTGTCATTCGCCCGGACAGTTACAAGCCTCCAGCTTCTCAAGCTTCTCCGTCTGAAAAGGAAGAAAATCAACTTAGCGGATACTCACCGTCATCGGATTGCGCACCTTCTGTGCAAAATCAGCCATGTATCGGTTCCAGGCTTCAGCAGTCTTGATGTCTGCGCGGTCCCAGGCAAAGCCCCAGTAATACACGTAGTCAGCGCCCGGCTCATAGTCGCTGACAACCAGTACATGACCGTCCGCATTGTTACGCATCTTCTTCTCCTCTATGGGGAAAAGCACGGTTTTGGCTTCCTTCACAACGGCAGGGAAAGCGGCCCCCATAAATATCTTGCCATTATCCGGTCCGGTAGTGGGGTCTACATACGTCATATAACCACCGGCGGCATCAGCCACCACAGCACCGTCCGGTTCGTGCAGCACAATACCGGTAACAATGGGCAAAGATTCCTTTAGATTGCTATACGAAACGGCAGTACGGTTCAGATGAGAACCGGCATCCAGCGTAATCAGACGCGTTTCCACCACCGCAGTATCCCCTTTCACAGCCAACGGATTGAACTCCAGCTTCACGGTGAAGCGCAACGGACCGTTGTCCAGCACCTCCTGCGTCTTGTAGCACCACGGATAGATAATGGTATCATTCACCATCAATGCAGACACTCCGGCTCCCAATGTTGGGCCTACTGCATAGCAGTCCATGCCATAACCGTGGTCTATATGATAGGAGAATGTGCGTACCAGCTCATCGGCTGCCTTCGGGTCTGTCTTGCGCAATTCATTAACCTGCTTCCAGGAGTCTGCATCCAGTTCCTTGGCATACATGTCTTCCAGTACCGGTGCAGCAGTGCCTCGCTTCGTGAACAAGTCGTAGCCGAAACCGCGTTCACCCCTTGCCTGCAATGCAGGACCGTAGGCACGGAAGCCTACCAAGTCGTTCTCCCAGGCCATGTCGTCCAGACGTTCGGGATACTGCCGCCCACAAGCCCTTACCTCCACATCGACGGGAGCACCGGCCTGGACGGTATATGCAGCCGATGCATTGGCGGCTACCGTAGCAGGGAAGATTAATTTGTCATCGTAGGTCACTTGGTAAGGCACCTGCTCCCCTTCGACATTCAGAACCACAATCTGTGCGGTGTCTGCCAGATTCAGAAGGTTTGAGATTTCGGTCATGGACACCTCTACCATCTCATCGGAACGGTCCATCGCTAACGGATTGGTTACCGTAACAGTCACTATCTTGCTATCGTTGCAAGCAAGACAGCAGAGGGCCGCCATACATAATAAAAGAAAGTTTCTCATATAATCATTGCTTTTTCCTAATCAGTTGTATAACTTTCTTTTAGGCGCGGATTTCGCGGATTATACGGATTTTCCTTATCCTTTCCGCGAAATCCGCGTAATCCGCGCCCAAAAGAAAAAGGTGACAAGTGACATTATCCTGCCACTTTATCACCTTCTCAATTATCCTTAAATTTATTTCGGTTGCTTTCCGATATAAGCCAAGATACCTCCGTCTACATAGAGGATGTGACCGTTTACCGCATTAGAGGCTTCCGATGCCAGGAACACTGCCGGACCGGTAAGTTCTTCCGGAGCCAGCCAGCGGCCTGCCGGAGTCTTGGCGCAGATGAACGAGTCGAACGGGTGACGGCTACCGTCGGCCTGCTTTTCACGCAGCGGAGCAGTCTGCGGGGTAGCGATGTAACCCGGACCGATACCGTTACATTGGATGTTATATTCACCATATTCAGAGCAGATGTTGCGAGTCAGCATCTTCAAGCCACCCTTGGCAGCGGCATAGGCCGACACAGTCTCACGACCCAGTTCGGACATCATAGAGCAGATATTGATAATTTTACCGTGGCCCTTCTTCATCATGGCAGGCAGAACAGCCTTTGATACGATGAACGGAGCATTGAGGTCGATATCGATTACACGACGGAAGTCAGCAGCCTCCATCTCGTGCATAGGAACACGGCGGATGATGCCGGCATTGTTTACGAGGATATCAACAGAGCCTACTTCCTTTTCAATCTGGGCTACCATGGCCTGAACAGCAGGTTCGTCTGTCACATCACATACATAACCGCGTGCCTTGATACCCTTTTCAGTATAGGCAGCCAAGCCTTTGTCTACCAACTCCTGGTTGATATCGTTGAAACAGATAGTTGCTCCTTGCTCTGCAAAAGCTGAAGCGATAGCAAAACCGATACCATAAGAAGCACCTGTAACAAGGGCTACTTTACCTTCCAAAGAAAAATTCAAATACGGATTCATAACGTTAAATTATTAAGTTTAAATAAGTGATATTCTATTTATGTACGATTTGCAAGTAGTTTATACTCAATGGAAACTTTATTTTGGGAGAATGCCTTCCCTATAAGGAAATCGCAGCGAATGCTTTTCGTATCGTAGCTTTTCACATCATCGGGATGCTCAGCATAGCGAATTTCATAGTTCGTTTTCATGATTGCACTACATTTAATAGGTTATAACTTCAGCCATCAAATACACATCGTTTGCGTACACGATGCAAATGTAACAAAAGAAAATGGAGAAACCGTATAAATTTGTGTCAATTATATAGCAATATCGTTCAAAGATTCGTAAAAAGAAAAAATCTATACCTATAGTGCCAACAAGAGGGGGAAAGAATAACAAAAAAACCCACTAAAACTTGCGATTTTAGTGGGTTTTTAGCTGCAATTAGCTGTATCGTAGTTGGACTACCAGGATTCGAACCTGGACAAACAGAACCAAAACCTGTTGTGCTACCATTACACCATAGTCCAAACATAGGGCTTTCTGTTAAAAAGCGGTGCAAAGATAAAAGGAAGCCCCGAAATATCCAAATATTTCGGGGCTATTTTTACTGCCGAAGCATCATTTCCTTAATTACTTCTCTTTAGGCTACCGTTATTTGGCGATAATCAGATAGTAATTCTTCTTGCCGCGCTGTACCAGCAGGTATTTTTCGTCCAGCAGGTCGGCTGTCGTAATCACCTGGTCGAAAGCAGCCAGTTTCTCCTTATTCAGAGAAACGCCACCGCCTTGCACCAGCTTACGCATCTCGCCCTTGGAAGCGAATACAGCAGCATTATCCACGAACAAATCCACCGCCTTCACACCGGCAGCCAGTGCATCACGGGATATTTCAAACTGGGGAACACCCTCGAACACAGCCAGCAGCGTATCTTCGTCCAACTTCTTCAGTGCATCCGAAGTTGCATTGCCAAACAAGATGTTGGATGCATCCACGGCGGCATTATAGTCCTCTTCGGAGTGAACCATGATAGTCACTTCCTTCGCCAGACACTTCTGAAGGACGCGCAAGTGGGGAGCAGCGTCGTGCTCGGCCGTCAGAGCGTCAATCTCTTCCTTGGACAGTGCAGTGAATATCTTTATGTAGCGTTTGGCATCCTCGTCGCTCACGTTCAGCCAGAACTGGTAGAACTTATATGGAGAAGTGTAGCGCGGGTCGAGCCAGATGTTTCCGGACTCTGTCTTGCCGAACTTGCCACCGTCGGCCTTCGTAATCAGCGGGCTGGTCAGTGCAAATACCTCCCCACCGTTCGTACGGCGAATCAGTTCGGCACCGGTGGTGATGTTACCCCACTGGTCGCTGCCACCCATCTGGAGCTTGCAGCCTTTGGTTTCATACAGATGAAGGAAGTCGTACCCCTGCAACAGCTGGTAGGTGAATTCCGTGAAGGAAAGACCGTCACGTGCCTCACCGTTCAGACGCTTCTTTACAGAATCTTTCGCCATCATATAGTTTACGGTGATGTGCTTACCCACTTCACGGGCAAAATCGAGGAAAGTGAAGTTCTTCATCCAATCGTAGTTGTTCACCAACTCGGCACGGTTGGGGGCATCCGAATCAAAATCCAGGAACTTGGAGAGCTGGGCCTTCATACCGGCCAGGTTGCGCTGCAACGTCTCTTCCGTAAGCAGATTGCGTTCGGCAGACTTTCCGGAAGGGTCACCAATCATACCCGTAGCACCGCCAATCAGTGCCAACGGCTTGTGTCCGCAACGCTGGAAGTGACGCAAAATCATCACACTGCAAAGGTGCCCGATGTGCAAAGAGTCCGCAGTAGGGTCGAAACCAATGTATGCAGTCACTTGTTCCTTAGCCAGAAGTTCTTCCGTACCCGGCATCATATCGTGGAGCATGCCACGCCATCTTAATTCTTCTACAAAATTCATCGAATGATTAAGTTATCTGATTAATTATTTAAGTGATTATCTATGAATTGTTTGATTCCTATTTTAATCTGCGCAAAAATACGACTCTTTATTCGAAGAAACAACTCTTAGGGTTTAAAAAAGACTTTGCAGACATTTCTCCGGAGTGTTTCTCCAAGCTCCTCGGGAGAGATGCCGCGCACTTCGGCAGCGCGTGCATACAATTCCCCGATGGAAACTTCGCTTTCATCCGTTTCGATGAACAGCCGGTCGGCAGGTACCCGGCACAAGGCTACTTCCTGGTATTTCTCCCCGAATGAAAGGTAAAAGCCATGTTTCAGATATTCCTCCACCAGCGCCGCCTTGCCACGGAAACCATGTATTATCCACGGATTCGACGGGCGCAAGTCCCGCTTCACCTTCAGCAGTTCATCAACCGCCTTCACCAGATGAATCACCAGCGGCTTTCCCACTTCCTCTGCCAAACATGCCTGGCACCTGAACACTTCCACCTGCAAATCCATCGGAGCATCTGCCAGCTTGTCCAGCCCGGCTTCGCCCACGGCAAGTACTTGGGGATGGCGCACTAACTCCTCCAGGCCGCACACCCTGCTAGCCACAGCACCTTCAACTCCTGAGTGTTCACCTCCACTCCGACCTATACGCCAGGGATGTATCCCCACCGAATACCATCCGCCGCTCTGTGGAGAGAACGTTTCGGGATAGCAATTTGCAATGGCAGTTCCGGGTACTTGCGGAAGCCGGTGTGTATGTATGTCAACTGGAATATTCATGGAACGGGATCATATCCGGAACCTCCCCAGGGATGGCAGCGCAGAATGCGCCTGACTGCCAGACAAAACCCCTTGAAAGGTCCGTGTTTCTTGATGGCCTCCACCGCATATTGCGAACAAGTGGGGGTAAAACGGCATGAAGGCCCTATCATGGGCGATATGCACTTCTGATAGAAATAGATGGGAAGCAGCAGCAGATATGAAAGCAGACGCTTCATGACACCTGCGGAGTTTGCTCGGTTTCAGCATTTGCCGCTACCTTCTCGGCAATGCGTGCCAAAGCTGTCTTCATACGGTCCTCGATGACAGAAGAGTCTACCAACTGGTCCGAAAGATAGATGAAGGCCACGGCCAAACGGCACTTTTTTTCCGTCAACACTGCCAGCAGTCCGTGTTTGTTCATGCGGTAGGCTTCACGTATCTGACGTTTCACGCGGTTGCGCTTCACCGCCCGCTTGAAACGGCGTTTCGAGACACTTACAAGAATGGAAACGGGTGCCTCCAGCTCCTCCACCGGCAGATACACCACACGCAAAGGGAAAACCGAAAACGAGCGTGAGCCGCCCGCAAACATCTTCTCTATCACTTTCTTCCTGTCCAACCGTTCGGACTTACGCAAGGTATTTGGCATGGGGTGATGAGTTATAAGTTATGAGTGATGAGTTATGAGTGATAAGTTATGGGGGCGATACAAAAACGAGCTACAAGTACCTGGCAACATAAAAGCACAACCACTTGTAGCTCAATTTTATAAATCCATTGTTATGCCTACAAGCTATAAGCAAATCACTCATAACTTATAACTCATAACTCTTTTTACTTTCCTTTATTATTTTCCTTGATAAACATGTCAAGCGCCGCCGTCATTGAGGGTGCCTGCACGCTGGGAGCTTCCAGGTCAAGACGAAGCCCGGCATCACGGACTGCCTGGGCAGTGGTAGAGCCGAATGTTCCGATCTTGATTTCCTTCTGGTCAAAATCAGGGAAATTCTTCTTCAAGGCACTGATGCCTGCCGGACTGAAGAACACCAGCATGTCATAATCAAAAGCCTCATCTGCAGCAAAATCATTGCTGACAGTGCGGTACATGACAGCTTCCGTGTGCTGAATCTTATTCTTATCCAGCAGATTCTTCACGTCATCATTGTGTACATCCGACATCGGTACCAAGTACTTTTCAGTCTTATGCTTAACAATGGAAGGTATCAAATCGTCAATCTTCCCGGTGTTTCCGAAGAAAATCTTACGCTTACGATACTGCACATACTTTTGGATATACAGAGCAACGGCCTCCGTCACGCAGAAATACTTCATTGTTTCGGGAATTGTCACACGCAATTCTGTACACAAGTGGAAGAAATGATCAATAGCATGACGCGAAGTAAAAATAACGGCAGTATGATCCAAGACCGAAATTTTCTGTTGTCTGAACTCTTTCGCTGAAAGGCTCTCCACTTTGATAAATGGGCGAAAATCTATTTTCACACCATACTTCTCGGCGATGTCGTAGTAAGGAGATTTCTCTGATGCCGGTTTCGGCTGCGACACAAGTACTTTCTTAATTTTCAACGTCCTAAAATTTTATTATCAAATAATCGTTTAGCTGCGTCACGCCTTGATATAACACAAAACAAGGCATGATTTCAAGGGCACAAAAGTACACAATTAAAAGCAAACCGCCATATAAATTGTTACAAAAAAGCTTTAACCACTTGTATAACATCAATATTTTAGCAAAAAAGGCTAAAATCAATCCTATTATTATCGTCAGCTGCAAACTCAAATCAAAATAGACTATGAACAGAGCAAACGGGAAAAGGGCGAATCCCAAGTAATAAAGTAGCGTAGAATAGGACTCAAGCCATAGCGTTGTAACACTTTCGTCAAAAAAAATCCAACCCAGAAAAGAGTAGAGCATCCACTTCAAGCACAAATAGAAGAGACACACACCGATGTAAATCCCCAGCAGAAGCCCCGGCGACACATGACGTACCAGTTCCGGCTGTATATCATTGAAGTAGCTGAAGATACAGACACCCGCAAGGATGCAAGTCTGCAGGATGAGCAGCAGCAAATAGCGCATATCGGCGGCTGTGGAAGTGGCAAATATGCTGGTACGTTCGCGATGAAGCAGGAAATCCTTCACCAGCTGCAGCAGGAACTTGCGGCTGCGTGACAAAACATAGGCCGACAGAAAGAAACAGCACAAAAGAACCACGGTGATGCCATCGTCCATTCTCGGAGAATATGGAATAGGAATCCCCTCCGTCCCCACTACTGCCCAAGCCATCAACAGCCCTATCATATTGCAGCGAATTTACGGATGGAGGCGTCCCACAAGGGAGTGGTATATATCAGTTCCACGGCTTCCTGCGGTGTCTGCGCCACATGCCAGATGGCACCGTGCTGCACGCGCATGAAGTTTTCGTCCACCGCCTGCCGGAGCATATCGAGCAGAGGGTCGAAATAGTTCTTGACATTCAGTATCACAATCGGGTTCAGATACAGTCCGAGTTGCTTCCAAGTGATGATTTCCAGCAGTTCTTCCAGGGTGCCGCAACCACCGGGCAGGGCGATGACGGCATCGCTCAGGTCGGCCATTGTCTTTTTCCGCTGGTGCATGCTTTCCACTTCCACGAGTTGGGTAAGTCCGGTGTGATGCCATCCCTGCTCCACCATGAAGCGGGGAATGACGCCCGTCACCTCTCCCCCTGCCCGGAGTGCCGCATCGGACACAGCGGACATCAGTCCCATATTTCCCGCACCATTAATCAGGCGAATTTGCCGCTGCCCCAGCAGAGTGCCCAGCTCACGGGCTGCATCGAAATAAACGGAATCTATCTTTGTGCTCGAAGCACAATATACGCATACGGAATTTATCTTGTTCATCATCTTGTTACCTCCTTTTTTAGGTACCGCCACAAAGGTACATGATTTCGGGGAGATTTGAAACAAATTTCTTTCTTCCCACTTACGACGTGGGGATTTTTCATAAATCAATAACGGATTATGTGTGCCGCAGGCACTGATAAGGCACATTAAACAGGGCTACACCCTTTGCCCCGGATAGCTACACCCTTTGGGGTAAATGGCTACACCATGTCAGGGAAAGGGTGTAGCCTTATATAAAAGGTAAAATTCCCTGTTGACATATAGTGATGAAAGCAGGGAATCGTTCACTTTATTGAATCAGAGGACCTTATATATCAATATTCGAGCCAAAAGTAATCCGTCAAGGTCAATCCGATTAATAGGATTATTCCCGCAATAAGCATAGAGACTTGTATTGAAGTAATTTTCAGCAGAAGGGTCCACCGTCGTAAACCTTCCCAGCGCAGCATCATACATGCGTGCCCCATAATCATACAGATTCAACCCCTTCTTGCCATCGTACTCCTTGCCGTTATACTTGTAAGGC
This sequence comes from Bacteroides sp. 4_1_36, assembly GCF_003466325.1. NCBI lineage: Bacteria > Pseudomonadati > Bacteroidota > Bacteroidia > Bacteroidales > Bacteroidaceae > Bacteroides > Bacteroides sp. 4_1_36. The sequence goes on along the minus strand of NZ_QSOX01000014.1, from coordinate 1,859 downwards.
TGCACATTGCCTGAGCTTGCAAACACACCACCGAAGGGATAGTAATGGTTCGCTTCCTCAACAGCACCGCTGGAACTGAGGACTACGCGGTTGTTTCCCTGATGGTCCTGCAGGTAATAGTGGTACTTCTTGTCCGAAAGCGTAACATACCCCTCTTCCGTAAGAAGAAGCCTGGCAACACCGTTTTCATAGACCACATTGCCGCAATACACAGTAGGAACCGGATTGCCCGAACCATCTGCCTCCTTATACATCATGCGCCGCTTGATGCCGTCGGCAGTATAGCCATACTGTATGAAACCGCCGGAAGCAAAAGTGACGCCCGTTGGCAAATTTAATACATTATACGTAATATTGCTAATTCCCTTGTTTAAATCTTTGGTCAAATTGCCGTTCGCATCATAAACGTACTCGTTCGCCTGCTTAACACCGTCCTTGAACTCGAAGCCATTGTTGTAAGCAGAAGTCGTAGCGGTATCGTCCACATGATTCAGCAGATTGCCCGTAAGAATGATTAGGGCGTAGACTGATGCGGAGGTCTGCCCGTAGCACTGCGAAGACAGGACATTGTCGTTCTTGTCGTAACCGGTCACCTTTTCTGTATAGCGGCCTGCGCCGTGGGTGAAAGCAGTCAGACGGTTAAGGCCGCCGTATCAGTATTAGAAAGAAAAAAGCTATCCTAACATGCAAGATATAAGATATCTGATGTTAAGATAGCGATAAAATAGTCAATTCATATCAGGTCAAGACGCCCTAATTATCAATACAAAAGAGACTGCGTTTGTTTATGATAAACTGCATTTTTCTTTTGAAGATTTACGGCTATTGACAAGAGAAGCTATTAAATAAAAGATATTAATGATTACATAGCATAGAAAAAACTTCCACACTTTAATCGTTTCTTTTAGCCACTCCTCAACCCATAAGATATCAATTTTATCCCCACATCGATTTTCAATCTCATATTTATAACTAATTTCACAATTAATAATTGCGCATACAATTACTAATGAAAGAATTATTGATGTGGCAACAAACACAATTCTAAGCCATTTCATAATCTATCTTGTTTTATAAACTACACCTCCAGGTTTGGATATTCTCACTAAATGATTCTGCATTGATATTGGAAGAATAAATCTGTTGACAATAGGAATAGTAGTCCATGTTCCAAAATTGCTTGTTTGTTGTAGCCTTGTCTCTTTCAGAGCATTTGACCCGCTTTTATTCAATACATCAGATACCATTGTTGTACAATTATTACTTGTCAGCTTATATTCATCAATAATACGAGCAGAAGAACTGTTATAATAATCACTTTTAGGATTATCTGGCATTGTAGTTGACATATTAAACTTTTCGTCTAAAATATTAGCAACTTTTTCATCTGCCACATCTGTTACTACAAATACAGACATTCCGCCAGCTGCTTTTTTGTCATTGTAAGCTTTTGCTTCATCCCCCATTAACTTTAAAAGAACACCGGAACCGTTTCCTAAAGAATTAGAGCTTCTATCTGGTCCTTTGTTAGTCCCATTGTATCGTCCGTAGCTATAAACAGTCATATTAGATCCTTCACCAACACTAATCCACGTGTGACCAAAGGACTGAGTTTCAGTGTAAACTCTAATACTATCTCCATTCACATCAATATTCCCAACCGGACTATTCGCCCCATACTGATACGGAGACATCGAATAATATTTCTCGGCAAATCTGTCATTCGTCGTAAACCTACCCAATACCGCATCATAATGCCTTGCACCATAATCATACCAGTTCAAACCTTTCTTCGAGTCATACTCCTTGCCGTTATACTTGTAAGGCTGCACATTGCCTGAGCTTGCAAACACACCACC